>NZ_AWFE01000061.1:0-188577 GCF_003263315.1 Hyphomonas sp. GM-8P | reverse complement strand
AAACTTTGCCTTGCCCATCGGGCCTCTCCTTCATTCAAACTGTTGGCCGGAACTCCGGCCGGATTTCCTTAAGAACCAGAAACTTCCGAAATGATCTTCTGAGCTTCCGCACGCGGAACCTCGTCATAGTGCGCGAAGATCATCGTGAACTGTGCCCGGCCCTGAGACATGCCGCGCAGGTCGGACACGTAACCGAACATGTTCACCAGCGGCACGAAGGCCTTGATCGCCACAGCATTACCACGCGGCTCGGAACCCTGGATCTGGCCACGGCGAGAGTTCAGGTCGCCGATGACATCGCCCATATAGTCTTCCGGTGTCACGACTTCCACATTCATGATCGGCTCCATCAGGCGCGGATCGCCCTGGCCTTTCAGTTCACGGAAGGCACCGCGGGACGCGATTTCGAACGCCAGCACGGACGAGTCGACATCGTGGAATGCACCATCGACCAGCGTGGCCTTGAAGTCGGTGACCGGGTAACCCGCCAGCAGGCCGTTTTCCTTGGCCATTTCGAGGCCCTTCTCGACGCCCGGAATGTATTCCTTCGGAACAGAACCACCCACGATCGTGCTTTCGAACACGAAGCCGGAACCGGCTTCCAGCGGCTCGAACTGCAGCTTGACGCGGGCGAACTGGCCCGTGCCGCCGGACTGCTTTTTATGCGTGTAGTCGATCTCTGCCGCGCGGCCGAGCTTCTCACGGTAAGCCACCTGCGGCTGACCGATGTTCGCTTCGACTTTGAATTCGCGCTTCAGACGGTCGATCAGGATGTCGAGGTGAAGCTCGCCCATGCCTTTCATGATCGTCTGGCCCGACTCGTGATCGGTTTCGACGCGGAAGGACGGGTCTTCGGCAGCGAGGCGCTGCAGACCGACCGACATCTTTTCCTGGTCAGCTTTCGATTTCGGCTCAACAGCGATCTCGATCACCGGATCCGGGAAGGTCATCGTTTCAAGCACGACCGGCTTGTTCGGATCACACACCGTGTCACCCGTGGTCGTTTCCTTCAGGCCGGCGAGCGCCACGATGTCGCCAGCATAGGCTTCCGTGATCTCGTCCTGCTTGTTGGAGTGCATCATG
The DNA here is from genome assembly GCF_003263315.1 of Hyphomonas sp. GM-8P. Classification (NCBI taxonomy): domain Bacteria; kingdom Pseudomonadati; phylum Pseudomonadota; class Alphaproteobacteria; order Hyphomonadales; family Hyphomonadaceae; genus Hyphomonas; species Hyphomonas sp. GM-8P. The sequence continues at coordinate 187,494 of NZ_AWFE01000061.1, read as the reverse complement.
ACCATCCGGCCGACGCGCTCGCGCTTGCCTTTGGTCGAGTTCATGAAGCTGTCGCCCTTCGACAGCGTACCGGAATAGATACGCGTGAAGGTGAGCGTGCCCATGTAAGGGTCGTTCATAATCTTGAATGCCAGCCCCGAGAACGGCTGTGCATCGTCAGCTTTACGCTCGATGTTACGAACTTCTTCCTCATCGCCCGGCAGGAAGCCCATGTAAGGCGGCACGTCGAGCGGGCCCGGAAGGAAGTCGATCACAGCGTTCAGCATCGGCTGCACGCCTTTGTTCTTGAACGCTGAACCGCAGAGGACCGGCACGAAGGAGAGCGACAGCGTACCCTTACGGATCAGCTTGCGCAGCGTTTCGATGTCCGGCTCGTTGCCTTCGAGGTAGGCTTCCATCGCGTCGTCGTCCATTTCGACGGCGGTTTCGATGAGCTTGCCGCGCCACTCTTCGGCCTGGTCTTTCAGGCTGTCGCGGATTTCGCGCACTTCCCAGGTAGCACCAAGGTCTTCACCGGCCCACACCCATTCTTTCATGGTGATCAGGTCGACATGGCCTTCGAGCTCGTTTTCTGCACCGATCGGCAGCTGGATCGCAGCCGGCGTCGCACCGGTACGGTCCTTGATCATCTCAACGCAGTTGAAGAAGTCAGCGCCGATCTTGTCCATCTTGTTCACGAACACGATGCGCGGAACCTTGTAGCGATCCGCCTGGCGCCACACGGTTTCGGTTTGCGGCTCGACGCCGGCGTTGGCGTCGAGAACGCAGACAGCGCCGTCGAGAACGGCCAGCGAACGCTCAACTTCGATGGTGAAGTCAACGTGTCCGGGGGTGTCGATGATGTTGAAGCGGAACTTCGGCGACTGCGCCGTGGAGCCGTCTTCTGTGCGTTCCCAGAAGGTCGTGGTCGCAGCCGAGGTGATCGTGATGCCCCGCTCCTGCTCCTGCTCCATCCAGTCCATCGTCGCGGCGCCGTCATGGACTTCGCCGATCTTGTGCGACTTACCGGTGTAGTAAAGGATACGCTCGGTCGTCGTGGTCTTGCCAGCATCGATGTGAGCCATGATGCCGAAGTTACGGTAGCGATCCAGCGGATATTCGCGGGCCATTTTGGTCAACCTTCGTGTTTGCTTTCCGGGTAGGAAAAGGGGCGATTTGCGGGCGCGTTACCCGTTATCGCCCCGGAATGCCAGTAGTGATTACCAGCGGTAGTGTGAGAACGCCTTGTTGGCGTCTGCCATGCGGTGCGTGTCTTCACGCTTTTTCACAGCGTTGCCGCGGCCTTGGCTTGCATCCATCAGCTCGCCGGCGAGGCGCTCGCGCATGGTGTTCTCGTTGCGGCCAGCAGCAGCGGCAGCGAGCCAGCGGATCGCCAGGGCCTGACGGCGCTCTGTGCGGACTTCGACCGGAACCTGATAGGTGGCACCACCCACGCGGCGCGAGCGGACTTCAACCGCAGGCGCAACCGATTCCAGCGCGCTGTGGAACACTTCAACGGGATCTTTCTTGGCACGGGATTCGACCAGGTCGAACGCACCATAGACGATGCGTTCGGCGACGGACTTTTTGCCGTCGCGCATGATCTGGTTCATGAACTTGGTGACGACGATGTCCTTGAATTTTGGATCCGGAAGGACTTCGCGTTTCTCGGCGCGGTGACGACGGGACATGAGCTGACCTCTTACTTCGGCTTCTTGGCGCCGTAATGCGAGCGGCGTTGCTTACGGTTTTTGACAGGCTGCGTGTCGAGCGCGCCGCGGACGATGTGGTAGCGCACACCCGGAAGGTCTTTCACACGGCCGCCACGGATCAGGACCACGGAGTGCTCCTGCAGGTTATGGCCTTCACCCGGGATGTAGCAGAGCGATTCAAACCCCGAAGTGAGGCGCACCTTGGCCACTTTCCGGAGCGCCGAGTTCGGCTTCTTCGGCGTGGTGGTGTAAACACGGGTGCAAACGCCGCGGCGCTGCGGGCAGGCCTTGAGGGCCGGGGTTTTGGTCCGCGAGCGCTTAGGCGAACGCGGCGAACGAATGAGCTGCTGGATCGTGGGCATTCGGGCCTTCTGTCTCTTTTAACTCTGGCCCGATGGGCCGCTAACGTAATCATGCCCCGAATGCCCCAAAGGGCTTCCGGGACGGGGCGAAAACTTGGGAGCCAGATTGGCCGGATCAGTTCAGATCCGGTGCGGCGAAGGGACTTTCATCCCGGGGCCTCTCTGACAATGCGTGGCGTGTAAGCCTACCGGAGGCCTGCGTCAAGGGTAGGAAGCTGTCCCGGAACAGCTAGTTTTCCGTTACGGGACGCTGGTTTTGGCGCCTCAGGCATTTTGCCCGTTCCGGCGAGGCCGGACCTGCCTCCCCTGCCGGGTCTGCGCTCAGGATTTCCTCGCACCGTGTGATCGCCCAACTATCCAGCGAAAGCCAGGCAATGAGGCCAAGCGCGAGCGCGGCACAGGCACCGCCGATCAGGTCAGACCGCTCAAGCTGCATTGGGCAAACGCCTCCTCCAGAAGCAGAAAAGCCTGCCATTGCTGGCAGGCTTTTCCAGTTGGTTCAAGGGCTTGCGCCCGGACCTTCGAGCTTATTCCTCGACCGGGGCCTTGTCCGGAGCCGGCAGGCTGGTGAGCATCTCGGCCTCTTCCGCCGCCTTCTGGACAGCGGCAGCGCGCTTTGCCTTCAGCTTCTGGTCGCGGTCGGCAGCCACACGGCGATACGAACGGATGCCCGAACCGGTACCGGCCGGAATCAGGCGGCCGACGATGACGTTCTCCTTGAGGCCTTCCAGCGTATCCACCTTGCCCTGGATGGCAGCTTCGGTGAGGACGCGGGTCGTCTCCTGGAAGGATGCGGCCGAGATGAAGGAACGGGTCTGCAGCGAGGCCTTGGTGATACCAAGCAGAAGCGGCATGCCCTTGGCTTCCTGCTGATCCTTCTTGCGCGACTTGCGGACGGCTTCGTTGGCCTCTTCGAATTCGATGAGGTCGACGTGTTCGCCCGTGATCAGGCCGGTATCGCCCGGATCCGTCACTTCGATCTTCTGCAGCATCTGGCGAACGATCACCTCGATGTGCTTGTCGTTGATCGGCACGCCCTGCAGACGGTAGACCTTCTGCACTTCGTCGATCAGGTAGTTGGCGAGCGCCTCAACGCCCAGCGTCGACAGGATATCCTGCGGTGCCGGGTTACCATCCATCAGGTATTCACCACGCTTGATGAAGTCACCATCCTGAACGGCGAGGTGCTTGCCTTTCGGCACCAGGTAGTCGATCTGCTCGCGGCCCTCTTCCATCGGAACGATCGAGACGCGACGCTTGTTCTTGTAGTCGCGGCCATAGAGGACTTTGCCGTCCACTTCGGCGATGATCGCGTGATCCTTCGGACGGCGGGCTTCGAAGAGTTCAGCAACACGCGGCAGACCGCCGGTGATGTCTTTCGTCTTCGCACCACCGGTCGTGACACGGGCAAGCGTGTCGCCGGCCTCGATCGTGTCGCCATCGGCCACCGACAGGATGGCGCCCACGGAGAGAAGGTAAACTGCGTCCGAACCGTTCGGCAGTTTGACCGGGTTACCATCCTTGCCGACGATCTGGACCGACGGCTTGATGTCTGCCGACTTGGTCGCGGAACGCCAGTCGATGATGACACGCGAGGAGATACCCGTCGCTTCATCGGTTTCTTCACGCACCGACACGCCATCAATCACGTCGACGAGTTTCACTTCGCCTTTGACTTCCGACACGATCGGCTGGGCAAACGGATCCCAGTCTGCCAGCAGCGTGCCCGGCGTGACCTTCTCGGCATCCTTGATCATCAGGCGCGTACCATAGGCCGGACGGAAGGACTGGCGGGTACGGCCTTCGGCGTCGACGATCTCCACCTGCATGCGGCGGCCAACGACGACGATCGTCTTGTCCTTGCGGGTGACGAATTCGGCATCCTTGAACCGGACCGTACCTTCGAAGCTGGCTTCGACGGACGACTGGTCAGCCACCTGAGCCGCACCACCGATGTGGAACGTACGCATGGTGAGCTGGGTACCAGGCTCGCCAATGGACTGGGCTGCGATGACGCCGACCGCTTCGCCGCGGTTGACGGGGGTCCCGCGGGCCAGGTCGCGGCCGTAGCACTGGGCACAGATGCCGTTCTTGGTTTCGCAGGTCAGCGGCGAGCGAACCTTCACCACATCGACACCGGCTTTCTCGATCGTTTCGGCCAGCTCTTCGTCGATATAGGTGTTGGACACGGCAACCAGGTTGCCGTCGACGCTCTTCACATCCTCTGCCGTCACGCGGCCCAGGATACGTTCGCTGATCGACACCACGACATCGGCGCCTTCCATGACGGCCGAGATATCGATGCCCTTCTCGGTGCCGCAATCATCTTCGTTGATGATGCAGTCCTGAGCGACGTCGACGAGACGGCGGGTCAGGTAACCCGAGTTTGCCGTCTTCAGAGCCGTATCGGCCAGACCCTTACGGGCACCGTGCGTCGAGTTGAAGTATTCGAGAACGGTCAGGCCTTCCTTGAAGTTCGAGATGATCGGCGTCTCGATGATCTCGCCAGACGGCTTGGCCATCAGGCCGCGCATACCGGCGAGCTGCTTCATCTGGTTCTTCGAACCACGAGCACCGGAGTCGGCCATCATGAAGATCGAGTTGACCTGGGACTTACGAACACCCTTGGCCGCCTGGTTCTTCGAGGCAGCGTCCATCATGGCGTCTGCAACCTTGTCGGTACAGCTCGACCAGGCGTCGACCACCTTGTTGTACTTCTCGCCACGAGTGATGAGACCGTCTGCATACTGACGCTCGTATTCGGAGACCTGCTCCTTCGTCGCGTCGACCAGTTTCTGCTTCGCTTCCGGAATGACCATGTCATCCTTGCCGAAGGAAATACCGGCCTTGCAAGCTTCCTTGAAGCCGAGCTCCATCATCTTGTCACAGAAGATGACCGTCGCCTTCTGACCGCACAGACGATAGACCTCGTCGATGATCTTGCCGATCGTCTTCTTGGTCATCGTGGTGTTCACGAGGTCGGGCTGAATGCCTTTCATGCGCGGCAGGATATTCGCCACCATGAAACGGCCCGGCGTCGTATCGATGACCCAGCGGCGCGGATTACCTTCCTCGTCCACGCCTTCGTACATCGCCTTGATCTTCGAGTGCAGCGTGACGAAGCCGGAATCGAGCGCGTGCTCGATTTCTGCGAGTTCGGAGAACACCATGCCCTCACCTGCCTGCTCGTCACGGTCGAGCGACAAGTAGTAGAGGCCAAGGACGATGTCCTGCGACGGAACGATGATCGGCTTGCCGTTGGCCGGCGAGAGGATGTTGTTGGTCGACATCATCAGCACACGGGCTTCCAGCTGGGCCTCGAGGCTCAGCGGAACGTGCACCGCCATCTGGTCGCCGTCGAAGTCGGCGTTGAACGCCGCGCAGACCAGCGGGTGCAGCTGGATGGCCTTGCCTTCGATCAGCTTCGGCTCGAACGCCTGGATACCGAGACGGTGCAGCGTCGGCGCGCGGTTCAGGAGAACCGGGTGCTCGCGGATGACCTCATCCAGAATATCCCAGACTTCCGGCTTTTCTTTCTCGACCAGCTTCTTCGCCGCCTTCACCGTACCGGCGAGGCCTTTGGCGTCGAGACGGGCATAGATGAACGGCTTGAACAGTTCGAGCGCCATCTTTTTCGGCAGGCCGCATTCGTGCAGCTTGAGGCTCGGGCCAACCACGATGACCGAACGGCCGGAATAGTCGACGCGCTTGCCGAGCAGGTTCTGACGGAAGCGGCCCTGCTTGCCTTTCAGCATGTCGGAGATCGACTTCAGCGGACGCTTGTTGGTGCCCGTGATCGTACGGCCGCGGCGGCCGTTGTCGAACAGGGCATCGACAGATTCCTGCAGCATCCGCTTTTCGTTACGGATGATGATGTCCGGCGCACGAAGCTCCATCAGGCGCTTCAGGCGGTTGTTCCGGTTGATGACACGGCGATAGAGGTCGTTGAGGTCCGACGTCGCGAAGCGGCCGCCGTCCAGCGGGACCAGCGGGCGCAGGTCCGGCGGGATCACCGGGATCACGGTCAGGATCATCCATTCCGGCTTGGCGCGGGACTGGAGGAAGGATTCGACCACTTTCAGGCGCTTGGAGACTTTCTTGGTCTTCAACTCTGAGGTGGACTCCTTGAGATCTTCGCGCAGGGTCTCTGCCAGCGTCGGCAGGTCCAGCGACATCAGGATCTCGCGGATGGCCTCAGCGCCGATCATGGCGGTGAAGGCGTCCTCACCCAGATTGTCCTGGGCGTCCATGTACTCCTCTTCCGTCAGGAGCTGTTTCGGCTCCAGTTCGGTGAGGCCCGGCTCAATGACAATATAGCTTTCGAAGTAGAGCACGCGCTCCACGTCTTTCAGCGCCATATCCAGCAGCGCGGCAATCCGGGACGGCAGCGACTTCAGGAACCAGATGTGGGCAACCGGGGCAGCCAGATCGATATGGCCCATGCGCTCACGGCGCACGCGGGCCAGGGTGACTTCCACACCGCACTTCTCGCAGGTGATGCCGCGATACTTGATGCGCTTGTATTTACCGCAAAGGCATTCGTAGTCCTTCTGCGGGCCGAAGATGCGCGAGCAGAACAGGCCGTCGCGTTCCGGCTTGAAGGTACGATAGTTGATGGTTTCGGGCTTCTTGATTTCGCCCGAGGACCACGACCGGATCTTTTCCGGGCTCGCAATCGAGATGCGGATAGCCTCGAAAGTCGGGGCCGGTGTGTTGGGGTTGAAGATGCTGGCGACGTCCTGGCGCATTTAGGTCTGCTCCTTGGGTGGGCTTTTTTCGGGGACTGGAGGGCCCCTGCCCTGGGTAAAATCTCGTTCGGATCGGAAGGTCCCGCCAGGCCGGTTGCCCGGCGGGGTCTTCCAGTCAGGTCTTCACGCTACTCGGCGGGCACCGTTTCGCTGTCTGCGGCCGGCTCGTCCTCGCTGGTACCGCCGCCCTCTTCGATCAGCTCGACATTGAGGCCCAGCGAACGCATCTCCTTGACGAGCACGTTGAACGATTCCGGGATACCGGCCTCGAACGTGTCGTCGCCGCGGACGATGGCCTCGTAGACCTTCGCACGGCCGGCCGTGTCGTCGGACTTCACGGTCAGCATTTCCTGCAGCGTATAGGCGGCGCCGTAAGCTTCCAGAGCCCAGACTTCCATCTCGCCGAAGCGCTGGCCACCGAACTGGGCCTTGCCGCCCAGCGGCTGCTGCGTGACGAGCGAGTACGGACCGGTCGAACGGGCGTGGATCTTCTCGTCCACCAGGTGGTGGAGCTTGAGCAGATACTTGTAGCCCACGGTAACCGGACGCGAGAACGCCTGGCCAGTACGGCCGTCGAACAGACGAACCTGCCCGGACGAGTCGAGACCGGCACGCTCCAGCAGCTCGTTGATGTCGCCTTCGCGGGCACCATCGAAGACCGGCGTCGCGATCGGCACGCCATTACGCAGGTTGCCAGCGAGCTCGATGATATCGCTATCGCTTTCCGGCAATTCCTGGCCTTTGCCATATGCCGTTTCCAGCGCCGCTTTCAGCGCCTTCACGTCATTGTTCTGGTGGAACTCATCGACAGCATTGTCGATAATCCGGCCCAGACCGCGGCAGGCCCAGCCTGTATGCGTCTCGAGGATCTGACCGACGTTCATACGCGACGGAACACCCAGCGGGTTAAGCACGATGTCGACCGGCGTACCATCTTCCAGGAACGGCATGTCTTCCAGCGGGTTGATCTTGGAGATCACCCCCTTGTTGCCGTGACGGCCGGCCATCTTGTCGCCCGGCTGAAGCTTGCGCTTCACGGCCAGGAAGACCTTCACGACCTTCATCACGCCCGGAGGCAGATCGTCGCCGCGCTGGACCTTCTCAACCTTGTCGTTGAAGCGGGCATCGAGCTCGCGCATCGAGGAGTCGAATTGCTCCTGCATCGCGTCGAGTTCGGACTGCGCCTTCTCGGACTTCAGGGCAACGTCCCACCACTGCTTGTGGGTGAGTTCAGCCAGGGCATCCGCAGTGATGCGGCCCGGCTTGAAGCCTTTGGGGCCTGCAGCGGCTTCCTTGCCGACCAGGAATTCCTCGAGGCGGCCATAGATGTTCCGCTCAAGGATGGCCTGTTCGTCTTCCTTGTCTTCCTGCAGCTTCTCGATCTGCTCACGCTCGATCTGAAGGGCACGCTGGTCCTTGTCGATGCCGTGGCGGTTGAAGATGCGGACATCGACGACCGTACCGGCGTCGCCCGGAGGCACGCGCAGCGAGGTGTCGCGAACATCGGAAGCCTTCTCGCCGAAGATGGCGCGGAGAAGCTTCTCTTCCGGCGTCATCGGGCTTTCGCCCTTCGGCGTGACCTTGCCGACGAGGATGTCACCAGCCTTCACTTCGGCACCCACAGCCACGATGCCGGCTTCGTCGAGGTTACGCAGGGCTTCCTCACCGACGTTCGGGATGTCGCGGGTGATCTCTTCCGGGCCGAGCTTCGTGTCGCGGGCGGCGACTTCGAATTCCTCGATGTGGATCGAGGTGAAGACATCGTCACGCACGATGCGCTCGGAGATCAGGATGGAGTCTTCGAAGTTGTAGCCATTCCACGGCATGAACGCGACGAGCACGTTCCGGCCCAGTGCCAGTTCGCCAAGATCCGTGGACGGACCGTCAGCGATGATATCGCCCTTAACAACCACATCCCCCACCTTCACGATCGGGCGCTGGTTGATGCACGAGTTCTGGTTCGAACGGCGGAACTTGGCCAGACGGTAGATATCGACACCGGACTTGCCCTGGTCGATCTCGTCCGTTGCGCGGACCACGATGCGCAGCGCGTCGACCTGCTCGACCACCCCTGCCCGGCGGGCAACGATCGCAGCGCGGGAGTCGCGAGCCACAACCGCTTCCATGCCGGTGCCGACGAACGGCGCTTCCGACTTCACGAGCGGCACAGCCTGACGTTGCATGTTCGAGCCCATCAGGGCGCGGTTGGCGTCGTCGTTTTCGAGGTATGGGATCAGCGCCGCAGCGACCGAGACGACCTGCTTCGGAGAGACGTCCATGAACTGGATGTCTTCCTTCGGCACCATGGTCGCCTCGCCGGCAACGCGGGCGTTGACGAATTCATTGGCCAGTTCGCCATTCTCGTTCACTTCGGCGTTGGCCTGAGCAATCGAGTAGATGCTCTCCTCCATGGCCGACAGATACACAACCTCGTCGGTCTGCTTGCCTTTGACCACTTTGCGGTACGGGCTCTCGATGAAGCCGTACTTGTTCACGCGGGCATGGGTGGCCAGCGAGTTGATGAGACCGATGTTCGGGCCTTCCGGCGTTTCAATCGGGCAGATACGGCCATAGTGGGTCGGGTGCACGTCGCGCACCTCGAAGCCGGCACGCTCGCGGGTCAGACCGCCCGGACCAAGCGCCGACAGACGGCGCTTGTGGGTGATCTCGGAGAGCGGGTTGGTCTGGTCCATGAACTGCGACAGCTGCGAGGAGCCGAAGAATTCACGCACCGCGGCCACAACCGGCTTCGCGTTGATCAGGTCATGCGGCATGACCGTGTCGATATCGACCGAGCCCATACGCTCCTTGATCGCACGCTCCATGCGCACGAGGCCGATGCGGTAGTTGTTTTCCATCAGCTCGCCGACCGAACGGACGCGGCGATTGCCGAGGTTGTCGATGTCGTCGACTTCGCCCTTGCCGTCCTTCAGGTCGAGGATGACCTTCATGACGCCGATGATGTCGTCATGGCGCAGGACGCGCATGTCGTCGGCTGCGGCTTCATAGCCCTGCACAGCAACGCCAAGGCGCATGTTCATCTTCACACGGCCGACGGCCGAGAGATCATAGCGCTCCGGATCGAAGAAGAGCTGGCCGAAAAGAGCGTCTGCGGCTTCCTGGGTCGGCGGCTCGCCGGGACGCATGACGCGGTAGATGTCCGACAGGGCTTCGAAACGGGTTTCGTTCTTGTCAGCTTTCAGCGTGTTGCGCAGCCACGGGCCACGGCCCGAGCTGTCGATATCGAGGACTTCGATCGACTTGAGACCGTATTCGCGCATTTCGGCGATGATCTCGTCTTCCAGCACGTCGCCGGCTTCACCGAAGATCTCACCGGTTTCGAGGTTCACCACATCGCGGGCCAGGAACTTGCCGACCAGCGCTTCGGACGGAACGAGGATCTCGTCCGTGCCGCCTTCAGCGATGCGGCGGGCCTTGAGGGCCGTGATCTTCTTGCCAGCCTCGGCGATCACCTTCTTGGACTTGGCATCGACCAGGTCGAATTCCGGCTTCACGCCTTTCCAGGCGTCAGCGCGGAAGCCGGTGATCCAGCCCTTCTTGTCCATCCTGTAGATGGAGTGGGTGTAGAACAGGTCGAGGATCTGCTCGGTGTCATAGCCGAGCGCATAGAGCATCGTTGTCGCCGGCAGCTTGCGCTTGCGGTCGATGCGGATGTTCAGGATGTCTTTCGCGTCGAACTCGAAGTCGAGCCACGAACCGCGGTAAGGAATGATGCGGGCCGCAAACAGCAGCTTGCCGGAGGCATGGGTCTTGCCCTTATCGTGGTCAAAGAACACGCCCGGCGAACGGTGCATCTGGGAGACGATCACACGCTCGGTGCCGTTGACGACGAACGTCCCCTTCTCGGTCATCAGCGGGATGTCGCCGAGGTAGCATTCCTGCTCCTTGACTTCCTTGACCGAGCGGGCGCCGGTGTCTTCATCGACATCGAAGACCACGAGCTGCAAACGGACCTTCAGGGGGGCCTGGAAGGTCAGGTCGCGCTGCATGCACTCTTCAACGTCGAACTTCGGCTGTTCGAATTCGTAGGAGACATATTCGAGCGTCGCGCGCTCGGAAAAGTCGGTGATCGGGAACACGGACTTGAAAACACCGCCCAGGCCATCATCCGTACGCTCTTGCGTCGGCGTGTGCATCTGAAGGAAGTGCTCGTAGGACTCGCGCTGAACCTCGATCAGGTTTGGCATTTCGATGGCTTCGGGAATGCGCCCGAAGGATTTGCGGATACGTTTCTTTTCCGTGAAGGAGAGTGCCATCCCAGGATCCCAATTTTATCGCCGCAGCCACCCTGGCCGCGACCTTATCGCCAGAACGCGAGTTCGCGGCGGCCCCAAAAGGAACCGCCGCGCAGGTCTCTGAAAGGATGGCGCCTCGCGCGAACGCCACCCGAATGTGAAGCGGCCGGAGCTTACTTGAGCTCGACTTTGGCGCCAGCTGCTTCGAACTTCTTCTTGATCTCTTCGGCTTCTGCCTTCGGAGCACCTTCCTTGATCGGCTTCGGTGCGCCTTCCACGAGTTCCTTGGCCTCTTTCAGGCCGAGAGCTGGAACGACTTCGCGGACGAGTTTGATGACTTCGATTTTCTTGCCACCAGCTTCTGTCAGGATGACGTCGAATTCGTCTTTCTCTTCAGCAGCGGCTGCACCGCCAGCATCGCCACCGGCGACGGCTGCGACTGCGACCGGAGCAGCAGCGGAAACGCCCCACTTCTCTTCGAGAAGCTTTGCGAGTTCAGCGGCTTCGAGCACGGTGAGGGCCGAGAGGTCTTCGGCAATTTTTTCAAGGTCTGCCATTTTGGTAATTCCTATTTGGTTCGGTTGATTGGGTCTTCAGTTTCCGGAAACGATGGCTCAGGCTGCGTCTTTGTTGGCGTAGGCCGATACCACACGAGCGAGTTGGCCAGCCGGGGCCTGCAGGACGCCTGCAACTTTCGTTGCCGGAGCCTGGATGAGGCCGATGAGCTTGCCACGAAGCTGGTCGAGCGACGGGAGTTTCGCCAGAGCTTCGACACCTTTGGCGTCGAGGACCTGATCGCCCATCACTGCACCGATGATCACGAGCTTCGAATTTTCCTTCGAAAACTCGTCGGTCGCTTTTGCGGCCGACACCGGGTCAGATGAAAAGGCGATAGCAACCGGGCCCTGGAACATGTCCTTGGCTTCGTCGCCGCCCTTACCGTCAAGCGCGATCTGCGCCAGGGTATTCTTGACCACCTTCAGCTGCGCACCGTCCTTGCGGAGCATGCCACGCAGCTTCGTCATTTCCGCAACAGACAGACCGGTATAGTGGGTCACGACGACCGCACCGGACTCTTCGAAAACCCCTTTCAGGGATTCCAGAGCCGCAGTTTTTCCAGCTTTATCCATAGCGGGTCTCCATTGAGGCGCCCGGACCATCCGGCCGCCCTGGTAATCGCCTTCTGGCCGGTTGGCCTTCCAGCGCCTGCCCAGGGATTGGCCGCTTGCCCCGGTAAGCCAAAAACAGGTCAGCCCTGTTTTTCCGAACCGAATCAACGCCTCACCCCGTCTGCATAGGTGGCTAACTTGCCGTTATCGCGTATAAATACGTGACCCATGGTCTAGGACAGGAAAACGGGAGGCCGCCGAATGCACATCGGAGAACTCCCGTCAAGAGCGGGGTGTTAACGCTTTATCCCCAAGCCCGCAACCCCCCTTTGTGAGAAAAAGTCAAGTCCGGGGATTACCGGACAGGCAGCGCCAGGCCTGCATCCGCCTCAGGGGATCAGAAGCACTCAAACTCCTCCTGCCCCACAGGGCGGCAACGGTCCGGCCATCCGAATTCGCGCCAATATGGCGGCAGCCCGATCTCCGTCATCAGCGCGGCGAAGTCCGGAAGACTGCGCATGTCGGCATAGACCGGCCCCCAGATCCGCATCAGCCGCAGGCGCGTGCCGTCCAACTCGTGCCGCCAGATACGAAGCGCCAGCTCGGGATCGTCCAGCTGCGCGGCGATGGCGGCCAGGATTTCGAACCGGCCTGGATGCGCCCCTGCCCCATTCTCGAACCGGGCCTTCACGACCTGAAGCGCCGCGGCCTGGTCCGGCAGAGCTGCAATCACCGGCGCCAGCAGAGTCCGCAGCGACGGATCGGTTCGGATCAACCGCTCACAAAGCGCTGTCAGGCTTTCCGTTGTCTGCGGGGCCTGCATTTCGATCGTCCAGGCATAGGCATCCCACCCACCCGGTGGCAGCTGCAATGTCCAATAGTGCTCCAGCGATGCCTCGGCCGCTTCATGCCGGCCAAGCAGTGCATAGGCCATGGCGAGCGTCGCGGCGCGGTCCGGGTTCAAGGGGTCTGCGGATTGCCCCCGCTGGGCGATGCTGAGCGCTTCCTCGATCCGGCCGGCGCGCATCAGGAAGATGGTCTGGTCGTGCAGCACGCGCAAATTGGGGGAACGGTCCAACGCGGCCCGGTTGTCCCGCCCGGCTTCAAGCCAGTTGCCGTCCAGCGCCTGGAAACTCGCCAGGGCGGTGTAAGTCTGCGCGAGATCCGGATTGAGCCGCACAACGTCTTCCGCCAGGGCCCGGCCTTGCGCCAGGAACACCTCAGCCTCTTCCGGTGTCGACGCATTCCAGGCCTGCGCACCGATGTTCATGGCCAGCGAAACCCGGGCGGCGCCATAGTCCGGGTCAAGTTCGACCGCCTTGTTGAGAAGCGCCAGCATTTCGCTGCGGTCGCCCATGCCGAAGACATCTGCCTCCCGCGCGCTGAGAAAATAGTTGTAGGCTTCCAGACTGTCGGTGTCGGAGCCGAGGATCCGGTTCGGCTCCTGCACGTTCAACGAAATGCTGAGCGCGCCTGTCACATCCGTCGCGATATCTTTCTGCAGGTCGAACAGGCTCTGGGCGCTGAGCAGCCGGTCATAACCATGCGACCAGACCTGGTATCCGCTTTCGGTATCGATCAGTTCGGCGGACACTTTGATCCGGTCGCTGTCCGACCGGATGCTGCCCGTCAGGACGTGCGACACCCGCAGCTTTTTCCCGATCGCCTGAGCATCAAGTCCTTCTCCCGCGCCAATAGAGGGCGGCGCCCTGCCGGCCACCTTCAACTCATCCAGCTGGGTCAGGAGCGTGCGGATCTCCTCGGACAGGCCGCGCGAGAAATAATCCTGTTCGGTGTTTCCGCTCAGATTCTCGAACGGCAGAACGGCGATGGATTTTTCGGGAACCGCCACCGCCGAACTCGACGAGCGGCCGATCATTACCCCGGTCCACAGCATGATGAAGGCGAGGACGACCAGCGCGGAGACGTAGCGGACCGGGCTGATCTCGGCGGCGCGGCGCCACGGTTCGCGCACGAAAGGGGGGGCCGGTTCCTCTGCCGCGGCGGTCATGGCGGGCGCTTGCGGCGCGGCAGCCTCTTCGGTCACTTCAGCGATTTCGGCGGCCAGCCTGTAACCGCGCTTGGGAATGGTCTCGATAACCGAATGCAGGTCTTTATCGGTGTTGAGCACACTCCGCAGGAGAGAGATCGCCCGTGTCAGGCTTTCATCGGCGCCATGCTCCACACCCCAGACCTGATCAATCAGTTCCTGGCGGGAGATGACTTCGCCGGGCCTGTCGGCAAGCGCACACAGCACTTCCATGACCTTCGGTTCCAACCGATGCCGGTCGGCACCGTCCGATATACAGTTCTGGTCAGGCTCGACCAACAGGGCGCCGATCCGGAATTCGGATCGCTCCCGCTCTGTCTCCGTGCCTGATCCGAACGTGTCTGCCATCGCTGTGGTCGCTGTCTGCCGAAGCTTCTTGACTGAGAATATCCCAACCGGACCGGAATGTCCGAAGCAATCAGGTCAAACTTACTCCTTTAAAAACAGGGCCTAATGTAAACATCAGGTTTTCCTAAGCCTCTCCACAGGACCGAAGCACCCAGTGTGAACAATTGTCAGGCGCAAAGACGGGATCGGTTCAGCTCCCGCCTACTTCCAGATGAGAGGTCCTGACATGAATTTCCACAAAATCCGCTTCGCCTTTGTTGCAATTCCGTTCGCTGTCGCCGGATTCGGCATGACCGCCACCGCACAAACAGGTGATGAGGCAGCCATCAGCTTCAACCGCGGCGCAACCGCCGCCGAAACTTATGCGTCCATCGAGAAATCCGCACGCGATTACTGCCGCGGCATCTATGACGATTCCAGCGCCATCGCCGGCGTCTGGCCGACAGCCGTTTCCAACTGCGCCGCCGAAGTCGTCGATCAGACCGTCAACCAGGTGCAGAGCGCCGACCTGATGGAATACCACGTAGCGGTGACCCGCTCGGTCCAGCCGTCTGAAAACTCCGTCATCATCGTGACGGCCGACAACAACTAAAGGGGCTTCCCCACCCCACCCAGCCCCTGAACGGAAAAGCCCGGCACCTTTCGGCGCCGGGCTTTTCTTGTTCGGTTTGTGACCGGCTCAAGCTTACTGAGAGATCTCTGCCGTGTCGATCGTGACGCCAGCGCCCATCGTGGACGAGAGCGAGATCTTCTTCACGAAGGTGCCTTTCGCGCCGGACGGACGGGCCTTCACGAGGGCGTCGAGGAACGCGTTGACGTTCTTCTCGATGTCGCCTTCAGCGAAAGATGCCTTGCCGATGCCGGCGTGAATGATACCGGCCTTCTCGACGCGGAACTCGACCGAGCCGGACTTCGCGTCTTTGACGGCCTGGGCCACGTTCGGGGTCACGGTGCCGACTTTCGGGTTCGGCATCAGGCCGCGCGGGCCGAGCACCTTACCGAGACGGCCGACGACGGCCATCATGTCCGGCGAAGCGATGACACGGTCGAAGTCCATGAAACCGCCCTGGATCTTTTCCATCAGGTCTTCTGCGCCGACGAAATCGGCACCGGCTGCGGTGGCTTCTTCTGCCTTCTTGTCCTTCGCGAACACGGCGACGCGGACGTCCTTGCCCGTGCCGGCCGGCAGGTTGACCACGCCGCGGACCATCTGGTCTGCGTATTTCGGGTCAACGCCGAGGTTCACGGCGATCTCGACGGTTTCGTCGAACTTCGCCTTTGCGTTGGACTTCACCAGCGCCACAGCGTCAGCGACGGTGTAGGCTTTGTTGGCGTCAACGGTTTCTGCAATTGCGCGTGCGCGCTTTCCTGCTTTCGCCATGGTTCTTACTCCACAACTTCGATGCCCATCGCGCGGGCGGAACCGGCGATGATCTTGGCAGCTGCGTCAATGTCGTTGGCGTTGAGGTCGACCATCTTGATTTCCGCGATCTCACGCACCTGGGCCATGGTGACCTTGCCGACGGTGTCGTAGCCCGGCTTCTTGGCGCCGGAAGCAGGCTTCTTGCCGAGCTTCAGTTTGGCAGCCTTCTTCAGCAGCACAGTCGCCGGCGGCGTCTTGGTGATGAAGGTGAACGACTTGTCCTGGTAGTAGTCGATGACGACCGGTACCGGCAGGCCGGGTTCCATGGACTGGGTCTTGGCGTTGAACGCCTTGCAGAATTCCATGATGTTGATGCCGCGCTGACCGAGCGCCGGGCCGACGGGCGGCGACGGGTTGGCCTGGCCGGCCGGAATCTGGAGCTTAAGCTGCCCCAGCAGTTTCTTGGCCATATTGTCCTCTCGAACGTTTCAGATGGGGCGGTGGTCTTTCGATCCGCCCGGTTACAATGGAGGCTCCGCGGTCTGGCATGGCGTGCCTCCCGCAGAAGCGGCGCGTATGGCGCATCTGGATAGTGGGGTCAAGCGGGACGAGTCAGGCTGCCCCTGCCCGGCTACATCAGGGCGTAGCCCCTGGCGTTGATGTATTTCACCAGCTCCTGAGCCCGGCGGGCCGGGTCCGGGTGGGTGGACATGAATTCCGCCGGGCGCTGGCCCTTGGACTGGGCATCCATCAGCTCCCACAGGCGAACGGACTGGCGCACGTCATAACCGGCATTGTGCATATAATCGACGCCGAGCTTGTCGGCTTCGAGCTCATGGTTGCGGCTGTAGGGCAGGATCACGCCAAACTGCATGGCAGCGCCGCCCAGTGCACCAATTTCGCCCCCATACTTGGAAAGCGTATCGGACTGGGCAATGGCGATCTGGCCGACGGCAAGCCCCGTCTGGGCGAGCGTTGTCACCGACAGGCGCTCGGCAGCGTGACGGCCGACCACATGGCCCGTCTCGTGGCCCAGCACAGATGAGAGCTGGTCATCATTCTCGGTCAGTTCCGTGATGCCGCGATACACACCGACCCGGTTGCCCGGCATGACGAAGGCGTTGACGTCATCGGTATCGAACACCGCCACGTCCCAGCTCTGCCCGGCAGCGATGTCGCCTTTCTGCTCGGCGCCATGCAGCGTCTTTTCCCAGACATGCAGCACGCGGTTCTTCAGCCGGGAGTTCGCGGTCACCGGCGTTTGCGCCTTCAAGTCCGTCCAGGCCGAAGCCGCCATGGACGCAACTTCCTGATCACCGAACAGCAGGAGCTGGCTGCGCCCCGTTGCCGGGTTGGTCTCGCAGCCGCTGATGAAAGGGAACACCGTACCGGCCGCCATGCCGGAAATGATGGCCCGGCGGGACAGGTTCACACGCGGCGCGCCTTCAAAAATGGCGCTATCGATATCGATGAGTTTCGTCATGTGCCTCTCCCTGTTTCAGGCAAATCAAGGTTAGCCGCGCGCCTGCAAATTGCAATCATGCGAACCTATACGCAGGCAAGGTTGGCCGGTTCCGGCTGAACCTTCCCTGAATGTCAGACGCTTTCTGCGTCGCGGACCAGAACAGCCGCCTGCTCCACCCAGCCTTCGCGGGCGATGCGGCCGCCGAAATTGAGATGCTCATCCATCCAGGCGACATTCTCCGGCGTCCATTCGGCAATCTGATCAAAGTGCCAGACGCCCAGCTCGTTCAGCAGGATCTGGATTTTGGGCCCGATGCCGCCAATCAGGGTCAGGTCGTCCGGGTGGCCTTCGACCGGGCCGTTCATCGCCATCGGGCGTTCTTTCAGGACGGTCACTTCGGTTTGGTAAGAAACGTCGGCGTCTTCTGTGTCTTCTTCGTCATCGGACTCATCGTCAGTCTCGTCTTCGGAGTCGTCCGCGTCGTCCCAGGCTTCATCCGCGTCACCGTCATCCTCGTCGGACTCATCTTCGTCGTCGGCGTCCGCCTCGTAATCGTCTTCGGAGTCGTCATACTCTTCAGCGTCATCGTCATCGTACGCCTCGTCTTCGTCGTCCTCGAAGTCGTCTTCCCCGGCCTCGTCCTCGAACTCGGCTTCAGCGTCGTCCTCATAGGACTCGTCGTCGTCCGACTCATCATCCTCTTCAGAGGAGTCCTCATCGTACGACTCCTCCTGCTCCTCAGAGTCTTCCTCGTCGTAAGCGTCGCCGTCTTCGTCTTCCGTCTCGTCTGCGTCCGCTTCGACGAAATCTTCCTCGTCATACTCTTCATCCGAGAGCGTATCCTCATCGGCATGATCGGCTTCGGCGAGGGATTCCTCTTCATCGTTGGAGACGTCTTCGAAGCTGGCTTCCTCTGGTTCGACGGCCTCTTCTTCGGACACGTCCTCCAACTCGTCCTCGATGATGACCTCTTCCTCGACGGCCATCTCTTCTTCGACAATCGCTTCAGGTTCGGGGAGCGCATCGAACGCCGCTTCCTCAACAGCGGTGTCTTCTACCTCGTGATAGACGGGCACAGCCTCTTCTTCCGCGGGTGTTTCAGCGGCAGCCTCCTCCGCGCCCCCTTCGAAATAGGCGAGCCGCCCTTCCAGGAAACGGTTGCGCCAGCGCAGGCGCGCCATTTCCTCATTCAGATCGTCTTCCGCGACGATCGGTGTTTCCGCCGGCGCCTTGGCCAGTTCGGCTTCCAGCGCTTCAACACGTTGTTTAAGATAATCGGCCTGCCATCTTAGCTTATCGAGCCCCGCCTCATCCGCAGTTGGTTCTGCCACCGCTACAGGTTCGGCGGTTTCGACTGTCGCAATTGCAGATGCCGGAGCAGCTTCGACGGCCGCCAATTGGCTTTCCAGATGCTGGACGCGCGCTTCCAGATGCCGGTTGCGCCAGATCAGTGTCGGCGCCTCGGCCTCGTTTTCATCACCTTTCGCCGATGCAGCGCCGGCCTCTGCGGATTGGCCCGGCGTGTCATCCGCGCCGCCCCGGTTCGGCGGCAGCACGATGGTTGGCATCTCGCCCTTTGCCCCGGTTGATGCAGGCTCGGCAGCGCCGGTTTTCGCTGTTTCGGTTTTCAGTGCCGCTAATTCGGTCTTTGCCTTCTGCAGTTCCGACGTCAGGTCTGAAATCTTCCGCGCCGAGGCATCGGCCACATTGCCGCCTTCACCTCTCTGGGCCCGCTGGGCGGCAAACAACCGTTCGATTTCGTCACGCGCCTGATCCAGTTCGGTCAGGGCGATATCCTTGTCGACAATGGCCTTGCGCATCTTGCCGGTCAGCAGCATGCCGCGCACGGACCAACCGAGGAGCAAGGCAAACACGGTCGCTCCAGCCAGCACCATCCACATATGCGTTACAAGCCAAGCCATTAGTCGCTCCGTGTCAGAACTCTGATTTCTATCAGCCGGCCGGACACCTGGCCGTCACCATTCTCATTAACCTGCGCAAGCTGGTCTGGGCCATAGCCAAGCGCAGACAGGCGGCCGGGCTCAAACCCCGCTGCCACCATATAGGACACGACCGCTTCTGCGCGGGCCTTCCCCAGGGCACTTCCGCCGTCGGAATTACTTGTCGAATCGGCGTGTCCGACGATCTCCAATGCCAGATGCGGCGCACAGCGATGTGACACCGCCAGCAATTTGTCGAGCGCTGGTCCGCTCTCGCGGGAAAGGTCCGAACCTTTACTTTCAAACGAGATCGGATTTGCCGCCAGCACGGTGTCGAATCCGGACTGGCAGGCCGCCGCTGGATCCTTTGTGAAATCGATGCCCGACACTTCCGGAACCGGTACATCAACAGGATCGGCCCAGACCGTTGCCGGCAGGCCGGAACCGGCTGCAGCCAGGTTTTGTCTGACCGATTGGATCAGGCTGGCAGGCGCCTCGCCTTCGACGACGAAACCGGCGTCATCCTCGGCAGGATAATAGCCCATCTCACCCGTCTGGAACCGCGCGAACACCGGAAGGCTTGCCTCTGCGAGCGCGACCCAATTGTCGGGCATATCCGGGGCGAGGGTCATCCGGTCGACCACACCCGTGGCGGCATTTGCCTGCGCTGCCCCGAGCAGGGCTAGCCGTTGTGCCTCGTTGCGCACCTTGCCGTCCAGAACCAGCCCCTCGGCGGTGTGCGCCGCCATCCAGACCGGCAGGCCCTTGATCAGCGGGACACCGCGATAAGGCGCGGCAAGCGTGTAGACCTGCGCTGACAGGCGGGCGCGCTCTGCCGGGTCGGTCTCCGTTCCGCCGACGCGCAACGTGTTGCCAATGAGGCGAACCTCGCCCTGATCAAGATCAGACAAAACGCCAAGGCCGAAGCGCGCAACGCCCTGCCAGTTGCCACCCGGTGCGCCAGCGGCGACTTCCATCCGGTTTTCGGGGATCTGCCCGCCCGAAAGGCGTGCCGCTTCCGCCTCGATCTGGCTGGCGATCATGCGCGAGGGGACGTGACCGGACAGGACAATGTGACCGTCCGCGAGTTTCTCCGCCCGCCAGACAAAGGGCGACACCGGCAAGCCCGGATCGACGGCAACCTCGACAATGGTCACCCCGCCGACGACGACACCGCCACCCCACCCGGAGCGCAGCACGATCTCGGCAGCAGCCATGGCTGCATCTTCCGAAGGGGCAGCCCCCTTCAGCACGGCCCGCTGGCCGTTCATGCGCACATGCGCCCAGTCATATCCGTTTCGGGCAAGGGCGGCGTTGGCATCCTGCTCAAGCTGCGCGGCCAGGTTTGCAGGCCGCTGCGGAGACTGATACAGCCCCCACCATCCCGTTGCCACGAGGCCTACCAGCGCGACAGGCGCCAGCAGGTAATCGAGCATTTTCATTCGGGACCCCGCTAACCTCCTGTTAGGCATTCCCTTTGTGATGGGATGCCCTATTCAGGGACCCGTCGCAAGAGTCCGCCGCACGCGATCCACAACGCATGAAACGCCCGCCAGAAACCCTCACCTCCCCGTCAAACCCGCTGATCAAGTCGCTGAAAGGCCTTGAGCGGAAGAAGGAACGCCAGGCGAGCGGCCTGTTCCTGGCCGAAGGCGCACGCCTTGTGGAACAGGGCCTCGCCAATAACTGGCAGCCTGACACGCTGGTCGTCGCCGCAGCAGTCGCGGACCGCCCGCATATCGCCGCTCTCGCCGACAAGGCGGAGGCTGCCGGCGCGCGGGTCGTACTGGTGCCGGAACGACTGATGTCGAAGATCACGCACAAGGACAACGCCCAGTCCGTTATCGCAACGTTCAAGCAGCGTCAGGTCACGCTTGATCAGCTGGAAGTCCGCATTGGTCCGCAGAAGTCGCTTTTCGTCGCCCTTTATGAAGTGCGCGATCCGGGCAATCTCGGCACCATCCTGCGCACCGCCGATTGCGCCGGGGCGGACGGGGTGATCCTCGTCGGGACCTGTTGTGATCCTTACAGCTTCGAGGCCGTGCGCGCCTCCATGGGCTCGCTGTTCGACATGCCATTCGCCACCGCATCGTACGAAGCGTTCGAAGTCTGGCGCCGCAAGGCCGGCATCGCCTCCGTCGCTGCCTCCATAAACGGCACCGCCCGCCACGATCAGGTGGATCTGCAACAGGATACGATCATCCTGATGGGCAACGAGCAGGCCGGCCTGCCCGCCGATGTCGAAGCCGATTGCGACCAGCTCGTCCTTATCCCAATGCGCGGCGGAGCCGACAGTCTGAACCTTGCGCAGGCCACGGCGATCATGGTCTACGAAGCCTGGCGGCAGCGGGATTTCCAATGAAAACTGAGACGAAATTGCTGGTCGCCGACGACTGGGAAGACTACGCCCTGCTCGATTCCGGGCACCTGCAGAAGCTGGAGCGCTTCGGCAGCCAGACGGTGATCCGTCCCGACCCGCAGGCCTTCTGGGAGCCGGCCCGCCCGGTGGAGACCTGGCGCGCGGACGCCCGTTTCTCCAGCAAAAACAATGATGAAGACGGGTCCGGCAACTGGGAGGTCCTCTCCCCTAAGGCGCAGGACACCTGGCCGATGCGCTGGAACGACCTCACCTTCAATGCCCGGCGCACCGCCTTCCGCCACATGGGTGTTTTCCAGGAGCATTCGGTCCACTGGCGCTTCGCGCAGGCGCAGATCCGCGCGTCAGGGCGCCCTGTCAAGGCCTTGAATCTGTTCGGTTATACCGGAATGATGTCGCTCGCCTGCGCCGCTGCCGGCGCGGAGGTCGTGCACCTCGATGCGAGCCCCAAATCGAACGGTTTCGGCAAGGAAAACCAGTCCCTCAGCGGCCTCGACGACAAGCCGATCCGCTGGATTGCCGACGATGCAATGAAGTTCACTGCCCGAGAAATCCGCCGCGGCAATCGCTATGACGGCATCATCCTGGACCCGCCGAAATTCGGCCGCGGCCCGAAGAAAGAGACCTGGCAGTTCGAGGAAAACCTTCCGGAATTACTGGACTCTGTACGGGATCTGCTGAGCGACCAGCCTCGCTTTGTGATCCTCACGGCCTATGCGGTCCGCCTGTCTTACCTCGCCCTCGCGCAGGCCCTCGCCGACCGGCTGAAGCCGTATGGCGGCACGATGGAGATGGGCGAAATGGCCTTGCCCCAGAAAGACTCCGACCGCCTGCTTCCGACGGCGATCTATGCCCGCTGGCACGCAGAAGACTGACACGGCGCCACCCGCTGACCGGTTGGATAGACCGGCCGCAGTCGACCATGAACAATCCGATGAATAAGAAATATATGGACCGTGAATAGCGGTCCCTGGCGCGCCGTCTTCCGGCGTCTCCCCCTGCGCCCCAAAAAAGAAAACGCCAAAAAGAAAACGGCGGTCCCGAAGGACCGCCGTTCCCGATTTTGCCGTTGGGCGAGCCGACTTAGAAGTCGAACGTCGCGCCGACGAAGAAGTAGCGGCCCAGAGCGTCGTAGCTCTGCGGGTAGGTGTTACCGTTACCCGTGGTACCCGTCGAAGCGGACAGCGGCGGATCTTCATCCAGCACGTTGTTCACACCGAAGCGGAATGCCACCCAGTCCTTCGCGGCCCACTGGCCAGCCAGGTCGATGTAGTTCTGAGCGTCCAGCGTGGAGTCGACACGGCCCGTTGCGCCGGTATCGAGATCCACGGAGCCGATGTAACGCCAGGTTGCCGAGACGTTGAGACCATCGACCGGCGTGACCCAGTTCGCGCGAGCGCGGTGACGCCATTCCGGAGTCGGAGTGAAGCAGTCGTTGCCGTACTTGCCGACACAGTCATAGGCGTATGCTGCGTTGCCGACCGGGTCGACGTCGAACTTGTCGAGGTATGTGCCGTTCATCGACAGGTTCAGCGAACCGTAGCTGCCAATGTCGAAGCCATAAGCCATCGCAAGGTCAACACCCGCCGTTTCAACGCCACCGATGTTCACGTTCAGGTCCTGGACGTTACCGGTGCCAACCCAGAGCTGGCCGTTGGCGTTACGCTGGATCTTGCTACAGGCATCCATATCGCCCTGCAGGTAGCAGAGCTGCATGGTGACCGACGCACCAACAGTCGAAATCGCGTCGGAGATCTCAATGCTGTAGTAGTCGACCGATGCCGAGAAGCCCGGCAGGAAGGACGGCGTTGCCACGAAACCAACGGTCAGCGTGTCAGCCTCTTCCGGCTCGAGGTCCGGGTTACCACCCTGCAGGTAGTTGTACTGACCAGCAGGCGATTCCAGAGCACCGGAATTGGCCTGAGCAGCGTTCACCTGCCACGGGTTGGACCCGATACAAGCTGAAGCAGTCGCGGTGCCGTCACCGGCCGGATCAGTGAAGTCGCAGAGGTCATCGTCGAGGTCGAACAGGTTGAAGCCCTGGGCTTCGAACAGGTCGACGACGTTCGGCGCACGAACAGCCTTCTGGTAGCTGGCACGGAAGCGAATGTCCGAAGTCGGAGCATAGTCACCACCGATCTTGTACGCGTCGGACGAAATGCCCGTCGAGTAATCGGAGTAACGATAAGCACCTTCGACCGACAGAAGCTCGACACCCGGCTTTCCTTCGATCAGCGGCATCTGGAATTCCGTGAAGGCTTCATAAGCATCCACAGTACCGGAAAGACCGATCGTCGGGCCGCCCTGGCCAGCACCATCACCCGTTGCGAACGAGTTGTCGGTGATCGATTCCAGGGAGTCGCGGCGGTACTCAGCACCGATAGCGATCTGCAGGCCGGAATTGGCCGACGGGGACTGGAAGCCATACTGGCCCAGGTCACCGGTCAGGACACCGGTAACGATGTTCTGCTCGGTCGTACCGTTCTGCAGCAGCGGAACCTGCAGGTAGTTCAGCGCAGCGTCGGTGACGCCACCAACAGTCCACACATTGTACGGCACACAGTTCGGATCGGTGCCATCAAGCACGGACTGACAAACTGGTTCACCCGAGTCCGGATCCGCAACAACGTCCATGGCGCGGTTCAGGCGCGTCACGGAGAATTCGTTGGTGTAGGAACGAGCCAGGGTCACCTGAGCATAGGACGCAGACAGGTCATAGGACCAGCCCGGAGCCTTGTACAGGTCGCCACGGAGGCCAACAACGCCACGGTAGGTCTGGTAACCGAGGTTATCGGTACGGCCACCACCTTCGACGTTACGACGACCGAAGTAAGCCGGCACAACACCGTCGAACGGCGTCAGAGCGAGCGAACCGTCGCCTGCGAGGCCCGGCGCACTACCCGTGATGGCGTTCTGCATGCCGAGGGTTGCGTCCACCCAGGCCTGACCGACAGCGGCATCTTCGAAGCCGGCGATGAAGTCTGCAACTTCATCGTCAGCGGTATCCGGATCGTCGATGATGTCCGGAACCAGGTCGATGGCGCAAAGACCAGCCTGCTGGTTGGACGACAGGAGCGGGTTGTCACAGCTGACACCCTGGGTCACGAAGAAGTTGCCGGAAGGCGCAATCTGGGCCTTCGACTGATAATCCATGAACATGAACTGGGTGTAGGCTTCGACATAGTCATTGATTTGGTAATGACCGTTGAAGCCGGCAGTGTAACGCTCGTCCGGACGCTGGTAGTAGTTCAGCGGACCGTAGTTGTACTGGTAAGCACTGGACCACGGGATGAAGTCGCTGGTGGCCAGGTCGAGCGAGTAGTTGAACGAGTTGAAGTCCGTGATGCGTCCCGGATAGGACGTGGACGAACCACCGCAGGTGAAGTCGCCGGTGTCAGAATCGAGACCTGCTGCACAAGCGGAGTAGTCACGGTTGCCCTGAAGGACGGCGTCGTTGTTCCGATAGCCGAGCCATGCGGTGAGGTTGCCGCGGCCGTCATCGGTGTTGACGCCCATGATGGCGGTGATCTCTTTCGAGTAGCCGTCATCGACATTGTCGTCCGGCAGAGCGAACTGCGCCGGGTTGCCAACGGAACGCTGAGCGATCACGTCGCGGAGCGAGCCGTTCGTGTCGTAGTCGTTGTTGTGCTGGTAGAAACCGTACTGGGTATCGATCTGCACACCTTCGAAGTCGTCCTTCATGATGAAGTTGACAACGCCGGCGATGGCGTCCGAACCGTAGACAGCCGAGGCGCCGCCCGTCAGGACGTCAACACGCTCGATCATCTGGGCCGGGATCAGGTTCAGGTCGGCTGCCGGGTCGTTCGGCGAACCGTACGGCATGCGCTTGCCGTCAACCAGGACCAGCGTACGAACAGCATCGCCGCCGAGGTCGAGGTTACGCAGCGAGACCGTTGCCGTACCCGTGGCACCGTTCGAAACGGTGGAGTTCTGTGCGGCAAAAGCCTGCGGCAGCTGGGTGACAAGGTCTTCGACGCGCGTCACACCCTGCAGTTTCACGTCGTTTGCGGAAACCGAGGTCACCGGGCTGGTGGTGGTCATGTTCGGCTGCGCGATGCGCGAACCGGTGACATACACCGTTTCCTGGCGTGCGGTTGCGTCTTCCGCGGCCGGTGCCACGGTATCGACTGCTTCGTCTGCTTCCTGGGCAACGGCGAGCATGCTCGCCTGCGCCATAAATGCTGCACCCGCGATAACGGACGAAGCAAGCAGGCGGGACTTCATGGATTTCCCGTTCACTATATTACCTCCAAAAGTTGAACTGCGCTTGAGGACAAGCGCGTGCCCGGACCCCTGAAATCCGGACTTGGGCATATCGATAAGGCTCACGTCACGTCAGCGTCAACGTGCTGTTACCGTTCTGTCATCGAAAGAAGTGGGGTGTGGTTTATTTGCCTCAGTTTGCGAGGCAAACCCCGTCAAGTCAGGAGAAAACTGAGGATAACCAGCCCAAGCGCCAGCAGAAACAGCACGGTTATGCCCAGAATCAGTAAAATGGAGGTACGAAGCGCCGCCATGAAAAAGCCGGTTCCATAGGCCACGCGGAGCTGGCGGTGGAGATACCAGACGCCCCAGACGATCCCGATCGCGGACAACCAGCCAGCGCCGACGTGCAAAAACGCCCCAACGAGCAGCAACAGGGTCAACAGGCTGTAAACAAAGGTCTGGAAATGCAGCGCCGTGATGACGTGATCATACACGTAAACCCTGCGGTGCCATGCATACATGACCGTCAGCATCAGCGCCAGGAGCGGCATGAACATGAGGCTGAAACGCGGCGCCCATTCCCGCATCCGGGCGCCAAACCGGTCCTGGTTTTCAAGGACATTGGCGAGCCGCTCCCCTGCCCCCCTGATCGTCTCGACCTCCTCCGGCGAGGCATTCTCATCTGTGGTCAGGTCAATCATCTCGTTGAGGGCATCCCGGTCCACCGTGCCGGTTTCCTCGTTCATGAACGGAATGCTTGAGCCGGACTCAAGGTTCTTGAGGGCAATTTCCAGCCCGGCGCGGCTTGTGGGGTCAAGCGTCTCATCGGCGAGCTGTTTCTCAACGGCCGCCTTCACCTGCGCACGTTCCTCTTCGGACATGCTCACGGCCGATCCGGGGTTGAGCTCCCAGTTCTGGTACCAGCCGAGCCGCTCTCCCAGGCCGAACACGGTGAGGAAGAACAGGACCGACGCCAGCAGGAACAACCGGAACGGCGGAACATAGCGCGCACGCTTTCCGTCCAGATAGTTCCGCGTCATCCGGCCCGGCCGGAACAGCAGCAAGGGCACCGAGCGCCACAGCCGGCTGTCCAGCGCGAACGTGTCCGCCAGGCTGGACATGACCAGGCTGAAAAAGGGCCGGTGGAAGTTCGACGCCAGCTGTCCGCAGCGCGAACAGTAGCGCGCGTCAACCGGCCCGCCGCAGTTCCGGCAGGGCTCGCCCTGCGTGACCGGATGATGGTCGCCAGAGGTGAGGCCGCCAAGGGCCGCAGCCCCGGCCGCTTCCATGTCGTGGCTCATGCCGCTTCCCTCTTTTCAGCGACGCCTATTCGGCCGGTTTGATACCATTCTTGCACATGAAGCGCGAACGGTGCTGGTCCTTGGCATTGTCCTCATAGCCGGTCAGATCCGGGTCAACGAGGTTCTTGGTAACCTGGAACCACATCGGCGTGATCGGATAGTCGTTCAACATCAGATCTTCGGCTTCAGCGAAGGTCTCGGCCCGCTTCTTCAGGTCGAGTTCCGCATTCGACCGCTGCAGCAGCGCGTCATATTCCGCATTGTTGTAATTGCCGTAGTTCTGCTGGCCGGTGTCGGATTTCAGCAGGTAGAGGAAGTTGATCGGATCATCGAAGTCCGCGACCCAGGCCGCGTCGGCCACCTGGAAGTCCGACTGGCGCAGGCGGGCATAAAGCACCTTGGTATCCTGCTTGATGATGGTCGGCTTCACCCATGGCGCAATCTCGGCCCAGTTGGCCTGCGCGACCGGGGCGACCTTCGGATTGTCATCCGTCGAGCGGTGGATGTATTCGAACGCCAGCGGGTTGTCCGGGCCGAAACCGGCCTCTTCCAGAAGGCGCTTGGCTTCGGCGAGACGCTCCTGGCGGGGCATGTTTTCCCATTCCACGTGCGGGCGCGGCGTGTCGTAATTGTCGATCCCCGGAGGCACCATGGAATAAGCCGGCACATAGCCCGGTGTCAGCACGCTTTTCACCATGAACTCCCGGTCGAGCGCCATGGACAGCGCCTTGCGCACGCGCACATCGTCAAACGGGGCGATTGAGGAATTGAACGTCCAGTAGGTCGTGATAAGCGCCGGCGTGGTGCGGACCCAGCCCGGCAGCTTGGCCTCGATCTCGGCCTGACGGGCGCCATCGAACGCATTGTTGATGTCGAGTTCGCCGGCCTGGATCTTGTTCTCGACCGAAGTCAGGTCTTCCAGTTCGAAATAGACCACGCGGTCGAAGCAGGCATCCTCGGCGCCAAAGCCGGTCGGGTTCTTGTCCGCCACCAGCTGGTCGCCGGTACGCCAGTAAACCAGCTTGTACGGACCGTTCACCACGATGTTGTCCGGCTGGATCCAGGCATCGCCATAGGTCTCGATCGCATGGCTCGGCACCGGATAGGTCGTGTAGTGCGACAGGAGCCCCGGCAGGTAAGGCGCCGGATATTCCAGCGTCAGTTCCAGCGTTTTGTCGTCGATGGCGCGGGCGCCAAGCTCTTCCGGCGGCAGTTTGCCTTCATTGATCGGCGCCGCGTTCTTGATGAGGTAAAGCAGCGAGGAATATTGCGATGCCACTTCCGGGGACTGGATGCGGCGCAGGCCGTAGACGAAATCATCCGCCACAACCGGATTGCCGTCGGACCAGTAGTAATCGCCGAGATGGAAGGTCCAGACGAGGCCGTCCTCGCTGGTTTCCCAACTCGTCGCCATGCCGGGTTCCGGACGGGCATCGACGCCATCGGTGGTCAGGCCGATGAACATGTCGCCAATGATGATGTTCTCCCACTGAGCCGAAGACTTGTGCGGATCGAGCGTATCGACCTTGGCCGAAATACCGCGCCGCAGTGTCGGCACATCGCTGGCAGATCCGCCGCCACCACCTCCGCAGGCAGCCAGGACAAGGGCCAGAGCGCCGGTGGCCATCAGGCCCCGCATACGGGAGAAGATCATGCACATACTCCTAAAAGGTCTCAATCTTGGATCGTTTGCTGCCAGATGGCGACGTAAATGAAAAGACTTTGCTGAATTTGAATGAACGGAAGCTGAGTTTGCCGCAAACTGCGGCCTCCCCTTCCCGAGCCTGTCCGGATTTGCCAGAAATGGGCCTCAAAGGGGCGCGAAAGCCCACCATTCCGAGGAACGCCGCCATGAAACGCCAGATCGCCCTCATCGCCGCCGCCATCAGCCTGGCCGCCATGCCGGCCCTGGCCGAGGACGTGTCCACGTCCGACGTCTATGCCTGTAAGGACATTGTCTCCGATGCAGACCGGCTGACCTGCTATGATGCGGCCGTCGGGCGCCTGAAAGCAGCAGAAGAAGCCGGCGAAGTGAAAACCTTCACCCGCAAGGAAGTCGAGGAAGTGAAGCGCGACAGTTTCGGTTTCTCCATCCCGTCCCTTCCCAAACTGGCCTTTGGCAGCAAGGACGAGAGCGGCAAGTCCAAATCGGATGAGCTGAAGGAAGTCACTTTTCCGATCCAGTCCATCGGTGGCCGGCGCGGCGCCCTGGTGATCACGCTTGAAAATGGCCAGGTGTGGGAACAGACGGACGACAAAGGGGTCAATCCGCGTGGCCAGAAGGAAGCCCGCATCTACCAGGCCGCGCTCGGCAGCTACAAGATGAAGCTGGACGGCGGCCTGGCCTTCCGCGCCAAACGGGTGAAATAACGCCCAATCCCTGCCCGCCAGCGTCGTTTCGGCAGGAAACGCGGGGGCGGCTGTTGAACCATCGCAACCCTTTCGCGTATCCGGACGTATAAGACACGTCACCGGAAGGAGCCCTGTCATCGCCGGCGAGGTTAAAGCGAAACAGACCGACGACCGCTCGAAGCGCGAAAAGCTGAAGCGGGCGATGCGTATCCGCTGGCTGAAGCGCGCGCGGCCGCCTGCCCTGTTCGTCCTGATTGGCGCGGCCATCCTGACTGTCCCGCACACCGGCCTGGCGCCCGACTGGGAGAAGCTCGGCAACTGGCCGGATGTGCTGGCCTCCATCTGTTTCATCGCCGCCACCGGCTGGACCATCGGCACGCTGGTCGACGGGCTGATCAAGCGGCGTCTGGCCAAGCTGAACTTTCACGAGGCCGACAATCTGCAAGCCCGGAAATCCGCGACCCGCCTGGACGTTGTCCGCCGCATCTGGGTTGTCGCGGTCGGCGTGGTCACCGTCGCTGCGGCCCTGACGCTGATCCCGGGCGTGAAACAGTTCGGGGTCAGCCTGTTCGCCTCTGCCGGGATCGCGGGCATCGCAGTCGGCATCGCGGCCCGGCCGATGCTGTCAAACCTGATCGCCGGCCTGCAGATCGCCTTCACCCAGCCGATCCGGCTGGACGATGCAGTCGTGCTGGAAGACGAGTGGGGCTGGATTGAAGAGATCGGCCTATTCTACGTCGTCGTCCGCATCTGGGACTGGCGGCGCCTGATCGTTCCGCTTTCCTATTTTATCGAACAGCCCTTCCAGAACTGGACACGGAAATCTGCGAACATCATCGGCAGCGTGTTCTGGTCGCTGGACTATCGCGCGCCGGTTTCCGAAATGCGGGAGAAGCTGGCCGAAATCTGCCGCGCGACACCGCTATGGGACGGTGATGTCGTGAACCTGCAGGTGACGGATACCGGCATGAACACAATCCGCATACGCGCATTGGCCAGCGCTAAGAATTCCCCCGACGCATGGGACCTGCGCTGCTTCATTCGTGAAAAGATGATCATCTGGCTTCAGGACAAACACCCTGAGGCCCTGCCCCGTATCCGTAACGAACTCGATACCCTGCCCGAGGGCGCCTTCGACGGGCGGGCAGTTCAGGCCGGGCGGATGGAATAGACGGCCGTCGCGGTCATCACGATCGTGCCATCGACCGTCGCCGAGCCGCCCGCGAATAGGATGGTGCGGGTGCGCCGGTCGATACGGCTCTCGAAGCTGGCTTTCGAAGCGTCCTCGATCCGGGCAGAGACATCCACGGTCACCGAGACCAGGTCCACATGAGACGGCACGCAAAGCGTTTCGGCTGCCGTCCGGATGGCTGCCATCAGATCGAGCGCAAGTTTCTCATCCGCCTGAAGCGTCGCAGTCGCCGTCATGAGTGAATTTCCCCTGTTCGTTCGCCCTTCCATAAACAGGCAAAGCGCGAAGGGAAAGGGCCAGGCTGCCGGGAGGGTGATTTGGCGGCCTGGCCCTTGGGTAGATGGACACGTCTTGCTGGGGTGGGGGGACACCAGACGTATCGGGCCTGTTACGCGGCAATCCGGTGGCTGGATCACCCGGCTATGCAAGATTTCCTCAGGCAAAGAAAAGCCACCCGGTCAGGGCGGCGTTTCTTTTCGTATTTTCAGAGGCTTAAGCCGCCTTGGTGTCGCTGTCATCGGCGGTGATGTTGCCATCGAGATCGGAGCCGACAAGGTCCCCCAGATGGCCGAAGCCGGTCAGGCCGTGGACCTCTTCCATATGGGCCGAGATCGCCGGCAGCAGCGCGCCGATATGCTTGTGGTCGAGACCGATGGCATGAAGCGCAGTGATCATCTCGCGCGCGACGCGGCGCTTGCCGCCCGGCGTCTGTTCGATCATGCGGGCGATTTCGCCGACCGGGGCGCCAAGCTCGCTGCCCGTGCGGGCTGAAAGTGCGCGTGCCCCGGGAATGGTCGTGAACATGGCTGTGGCGAAAGGCGAAGCCTGGCGTTCGGCGGCATTGAGCACGATACCGAGGGCCTGCTTGGCAATAGGGTCCGCAAGGCCGCTCGTTTTAGCGATGTGCGCCGTAAGATCATTCATCATTGGCGTAGGCACTCCTAAGATTAACGGCCTTGGGATGTTCCATTAACCCGCGACAGCCTTTCTGTTTGGTTACCGGATCGGTGAAATTCTCAAGATTGCAGCAGGGTCTTGTTAAGAATATCCGCGCTGCTGGCTGCGCGCTGATTTACGAACCGGCCCCGCATTGCCACTATGCGTGCCTGAAGAAGGGGCCAGGCATGATCCGGATCGGTATACTCGGCGCGGCGAAGATTGCGCCGCTTGCCATCATCGAACCGGCGCGGCGCCGGACGGACTGCCGGGTTGTTGCCGTGGCTGCCCGCGATGCCGGGCGCGCCGCCGCCTATGCCGAAAAATATGGGATCCAGCATGTGGCGGAGAGCTATGACGCGCTGATCGCCCGGGACGATGTGGACCTGATCTACAACGCCCTGCCCCCGAACCGGCATGCCGACCTCACCGTCGCCGCCCTGAAAGCCGGCAAGGCCGTGCTGTGCGAGAAGCCGTTCGCCATGAATGCCGACGAGGCCATGGCCATGACGCGCGCCGCGGAAGAAATGGGCCGGCCGCTGGTGGAGGCATTCCACTACCGCTTCCACCCTGCCTTCCTCCATGCGCTCGGCCACATCCGCAGCGGGCATGTCGGGAAGATCCTGTCCATGGAGGCGGCCTTCTCGGTGCCCATTCCCTACCGGCCGGGCGAGTTACGCCACACGCTGGAAACAGGTGGCGGGGCGCTGATGGATCTTGGCACCTATTGCGTCCACATGGTGCGGACCATGGCGGGCGCCGAGCCGTCGGTGGCCTCGGCCGAATGCCATTGCGACCAACCGGGCGTCGATATCTCGACTCACGCACGTATGGTGTTCCCGGGAGATGTCACCGCGTCGATCATGACGTCCATGGCGGAGACGGTCTCCCGTCGGCTGCAGCTGCATGTCGAGGGCACAAAAGGATCGCTGACCTTCAACAATCCGATCCACCCGTCTCACGGGCACAAGATCATCCTGCAGCAGCACGGCCAGCCGCAACGGACGGAGACCATCCCCGGTGACAGCACCTATGACCACCAGCTGGCACATATGGTGGATGTGCTCGCCGGGCGGGCCGGGCCACTGACCGGCGGCGAGGATGCCGTCGCAAACATGCGCGTGATCGACGCAATTTATCGCAGTGCCGGCCTCTCGCCGCGCGGCAGCAACGCGGCATCTTGAAAACCGCAAAAGCCCTTGATATCGGATTTCCATTGCAACAGGCGCTGAGCGCGGTCGCGTCACCAAGGCGAGGCAACCGCGGCGCAGGATAAGTCCTGTGTGCGAAGCCTTCGGGCAACCTCCAGGACTTTTAACAAGCCCGGAGTGAGCCAAATGAAAACCATTATTGAACCTTTCCGCATCAAATCGGTCGAACCGATCCGCATGACCACGCGCGAAGAACGTGCGGACCTGCTGAAGGCGGCGAAATACAATCTCTTCAAACTGCATTCCGATGACGTGATCATCGACCTGCTGACCGACAGCGGCACCTCCGCCATGAGCGCGGCCCAATGGGGCGCCGTCATGACGGGTGACGAGAGTTATGCCGGCGCGCCCAGCTTCTACCGGTTCGAAGCAGCGGTCCGTGACCTGATGAACTTCGAGCACATCATCCCGACCCACCAGGGCCGGGCGGCGGAGCACCTGCTTTTCAACCTGATCGCAAGGCCGGGGCACATTATCCCGTCAAACACCCATTTCGACACGACGCGGGGTAATATCGAAGCGGCAGGCGCCGAGGCGGTGGACCTGCCCATCGCAGAAGGCAAGGTCCCGTCCCTTGACCATCCGTTCAAGGGCAATATGGACCTGGACGCGCTCGAGGCCCTGCTCCGCGAGAAACGCGATTCTGTTCCGGCCGTGATGATGACGATCACCAACAATGCCGGCGGCGGCCAGCCTGCGAGCCTCGAGAACATCCGCGCCGCGGCGCAGATCGCCCAGCACTATCGCAAGTCCTTCTTCATCGACGGTTGCCGCTTTGCCGAGAATGCCTGGTTCATCAAGCTGCGCGAACCCGGCCAGCAGGACCGCAGCATCAAGTCGATCATCCGCGACATTTTCGAAGTCGCGGACGGCATGACGATGAGCGCCAAGAAGGATGCCTTCGCCAATATCGGCGGCTGGCTGGCACTGCGCGACGATGCGCTGGCCGAACGGGCCCGCACCCTGCTGATCCAGACCGAAGGTTTCCCGACCTATGGCGGCCTTGCAGGCCGGGACCTCGACGCCATTGCGCAAGGCCTCACCGAGATCATCGACGAGGATTACCTGCGCTACCGGGTACGGACGAATGCCTATATTGCCGAGCGTCTGGACGCGATGGGTGTGCCGGTGGTGAAGCCGGCGGGCGGCCATGCCGTGTTCGTGGATG
This sequence comes from Hyphomonas sp. GM-8P, assembly GCF_003263315.1. Taxonomy (NCBI): domain Bacteria; kingdom Pseudomonadati; phylum Pseudomonadota; class Alphaproteobacteria; order Hyphomonadales; family Hyphomonadaceae; genus Hyphomonas; species Hyphomonas sp. GM-8P. The sequence goes on along the minus strand of NZ_AWFE01000061.1, from coordinate 153,398 downwards.
CCCGCGCCTTCCTGCCCCACATTCCGCCGCTGGAATATCCAGGCCAGGCGCTGGCCTGCGCGCTATACGAGATGGGCGGTATCCGCGGTTGCGAGATCGGCACGGTGATGTTCGGGCGCAAGCCGGACGGCAGCGAGGAGCCTGCTCGGATGGACCTTGTGCGCCTCGCCATGCCCCGCCGCGTCTACACCCAGTCGCATGCCGACTATATCGTTGAAGTCTTCGAGGAGCTTTCCGCTTCGAAGGACCAGCTGGGCGGCCTGAAAATCGTGAAAGAACCGCCGATGATGCGGCACTTCACGTCAGAGTTCGAGCCACTCTAGGCCGCGTCGCGGGCGCGTTCGATCCACTCTTCGACCTCTTCTTCCATGAAGAGGTCGTCTCCGCGGCGGACGCGTTCACCTTCCGGAGAGTTCAGGAATTCCGTGGCCAGAAGGAACAGGGTGCGCGCAGGCGCCTCAGCCAGTTCCTTGCTGGTGCGGATACCGGCGCCGACCATGATCTGCACGTCGTGCACGCGCAGGCCCGGCACTTCCATCATCAGCTTCGTCTGGTCCTGCCAGTCTCGCAGGGTTTCGGAGTCGATATAGTGGACGTCCAGCAGGAAAGCCGTCTCCTCGATATCGCAATCGAGCAGGTCGCCAATCGTGTAGATGCCGGCTTCTTCAAGACGCGCGGCCGTTTTCGGGCCAATGGACGGCGCATCGACGACCGGGTTCTCCCGCGTCAGGCCGGACGAGCGGACATGCGGTTCATCGTCGGAGGCGTCATCTTCTTCTGAAGCGGCAATCTCTTCCACCTTGTCGCCGGACTCCTCTTCGTCCGAGTCGTCATATTCCTCGGCTTCGTCGTCGTCTTCATATTCGGACTCTTCGTCGTCTTCTTCCTCGTCATACTCGTCGGACTCATCGTCCTCGTCGTATTCCTCATCATCCTCGTCTTCGTCGAAGTCGTCTTCATCTTCCTCGTCGAAGTCTTCGTCTTCGTCGTCCTCGTCTTCGTACTCATCCTCATCTTCATCGGACTCGTACTCATCGTCGTTCTCGTCCTCGTCGTCGCCAGCGCTGAGCTCGGCTTCTTCTTCCGTCTCGCCGTCCACGTCCAGTCCCGCCGCTTCGATGGCCGCAAGGTCTGCTTCATCGAGGATCAGCTCTTCTTCAGTGTCAGCCTCGGCATCTCCAGCTTCTGCTTCGACTTCACCGGCCTCGATTTCGTCGACGTCGATCTCTTCAACGTCAGCTTCGATCTCGGCAGCTTGGTCGAGGATGATGTCCTCTTCGACGATTTCGGCTTCCGGTTCCTCCACGATCGCCGGGACCTCTCCTTCCGGCAGCACATGGGCCATGCCGATCGGGCGGATTTCCTGCTTGTCGAGTTCCTTCAGCGGCACACGGAGCACCTGTGCCGCGTGCTTCTTGCGGATGATCTTGTCGTCTTCCGGCAGGGTCTTGATCACCTTGCCGGTCTTCTTGAATTCCTTGTACATCCGCTCGACCTGCGCGCGGTCGTTCACATCGGCGAGCTTCGCCATGATCCAGCGGAGCGGAATGTCGAGTGTTTCGATATAGCCCTGCAATGTCAGATGCGCCTTCGGCGGCGCGACGGCAGCCTCTTCGACAGCCTGCGTCAGCAGCGCAGCGAAGCCTGCCGTGGCGTAGGCGACGAGTTCCGCAATACCTTCGCGCATCGTCTCATCGAGGCCGGACGGCGGATGGGAGACGCCGCGCTCGAGATTATAGTGGTCGATGAAGGTGTCATAGTACGTGTTCGAAAGGGTCGCGCCTTCGACGACCATTTCGGCGACGAAACCCGGTCCGTCCGGAATCTGAATGTCCGGATAGCCGTTCGCTTCGATAATCTCGTCGATCACGTCGCGGCTCTTGGCGATGGACCATTCGACGGCGCGGTGGATGACGCCCTCTTCCTCGGTCTGCCCGGTGTGGAAAGGCTGGATCGGGTCAGCGTAATAATGGCTCAGCACGCCGAGCGCGTAGGCCGCCTTGCTCCATTTCTTCGCACGGAGGAATTCGACCGAGCGGGCATACCACTCCATGGCCTTGTCGGGGGCGCCGCCCCAGCGGCCTTCATTCACGTGACAGACGTGGTTCTTGAAGTCCTTGAACTTCGCATCCGGCGCCTTCGCACCCGCCAGCAGGTGCTCATGATGGACCAGGAAGATGGCCTTCCAGGCCTCCCCCTGCTCCCCGCCAATCAGCGAAAGGGCATCGAGTGCAATATAGTGATGGGTAGAACGGCAACGATGGGCACGAACGACACGCTCGAGCAGAGACATGGGCGGAGACTCCTCAGCCTGGCAGTTTGTCAGACTGAGGAGTGCGTTAACTTGGTTACCCGGTTGTTAACCCTTCGCGCCTTGCGCGAAGAATTTTCTGCAAATCAGCGGACCGCGAAATCGAACGGTTCGTTGCGGTTCTTGCCCTTGTTCGGGCCCATGAAGCCGAACAGGTGGCCGGCGACTTTCCGCATCTGGATCTCTTCGGAGCCCTCGGTGATGCGGTAACGGCGGTGGTGGCGGTAGATGTGCTCGAACGGCTTGTGGCGGGAATAGCCGATGCCGCCATGCACCTGCATGGCCCGGTCAGCTGCATCGCAGCAGAGGCGGTTGGCCTTGTAGTTACACATCGAGACCTTGTCGGAGAGCTTGATCGCGACCTCCGGCTTGGACATCTGGTCGATTTCCCATGCCGTCTTGAAGATGAAGAGGCGCAGCATTTCCGCTTCGGTCGCCTGTTCGACCAGCGGGAACTGGATTGCCTGGTTGACCGACAGGGGCTTGCCGAACGGGCGGCGCTCATTGGCATAGTTCACCGCTTCGGTGATGCAGTACATCGCCGCGCCGACGGAACTGGCCGCCTGACGGATACGGTTTTCGTGCACGAAGTGCTGGGCCAGCGCGAGGCCCCCTTCCGGCGGGCCGAACACGGCGTCTTCCGGCACCCAGACATCCTTGATGGTCAGGCGCGGGTGGTCCGTTGGCATGTTGAAGGTCCACATATACTCTTCGATGATCACGCCAGGGTCACGCGCCGGGATGATCAGGCAGGTGATGCCTTTCGCGTCGCCGTCCTCACCGCTGGTACGGCAGAACAGCATGATGTGGCTGGCGACGTGCATGCCGGTGATCCACATTTTCTCGCCATTGATCAGCCAGCCATCCTTGCCGTCTTTCTTGTGGCGTACAGCGCGGGTTTCCATATGCGTGGCGTCGGAGCCGTGATGCGGCTCGGTCAGACCGAAACAGGCCTTGAACTCACCCTTCAGTGCAGCGTCCGCGAGGTGGCGCTGGTCCGGGCGGGCAAAGTCGCGCAGCATCAGAATCTGCGGGAAGTTGCCGACGATCGAGTGCTCGTTCTGAAGGTCGTTGTGCAGGCCGAGACCCTTGCGGGCGAAATGCTCACGGATGATGGCCATGCCGAGATTGGTGCCGTCCTGGCCGCCGAACTCCTTGGGCAGCGCATAACGCAGGTGGCCGGCGGCATCGGCACGGCGCTTGGCTTCGGTCAGAAGTTCTTCCCATTCCGGACGCGGCAGGCCGCCATTCTCGAAATCGGTGCGGGCCCATTCGCGGCGATGGTCGAAGAAGCGGATATTGTCGTCCTGTTCTTCCAGCGGCTTGATTTCGTCCTCGATGAACTTGTCGAGCACCACCAAATAGTCGGCTATTTCCTGGGGAATATTGAAATCCATGTCGCGCGTCCTCCTGACCTCTGCCCCGGTTTGAGGCGTCTTTTGTAAAGCCTGTTGACGTCAGCATATCGAGGGACCGGCGCACCGCAATTTGTGCCGCCGGGGCAAGCAGCGAACTAAATTGAGCTATTAGAAAAATTATAAGCGCTGAATGATTGACATTTTGTTCAGTAATCATATTCTCTGCCTTGTGGCTACACCGGGCCACGCAAATCCAACGCAAAAAGGTTTCCTCCCATGACCTCTCGCATCCTCTCTCTTGCTGCGTCCGCCACCTTTGTAGGTGCAACCATGTTCGCCGCCCCTGCCTCGGCGGAGATTCAGCGTAACCTGCAGCTGGACGTACAGTATGACGCCACGGCTCTCGGCACCGCTTCCGGCGCTGAAACTGTTCTGAAATCAGTGCAAGACCAAGCAACTGAAGCCTGCCGCTACACTCGGCCGGTCGCCGGCGCCCCGCGCGTGGACGATGTCTGCGTCTCCGAAATCATCGCCAAGGCCGTGACCCAGATCGACGATCCGGAACTAACCCGCATCTATGCGGCCAGCACCCAGCAGGCGACCCGTGTCCTGGCATCGCTGAAATAAGACAACTGCTTAACATGAAGCGCTGAACACTTGACGAATTTTTCAGCGATCTCTATTGGTTCAGCGCCGGAGTGATCACCGTGCTGCCGGCGCTGAACATAACCATAAGCGAAAAGGCATCCTCCCATGCTCCGTTCCGCAATCCTTGGCGCCGCCTTCCTTGGCCTCGCCGCCCCTGCTTTCGCCACCAGCTTCACCTTCGAAACCGCCAAGCCGGTTGACGAGGCACGCGTGACCGTCATCGGTACCGTCTGGTCTTGCGAAGGCACCGTCTGCAAAGGCGACATGGACCGCAAGAAAGTCACGCTGCGCGACTGCAAGAAGCTCGCAAAGAAAGCTGGCGAAATCACCTCTTTCAAGAATGACAAGTTCGAGCTCTCGGCTGAAGACATCGAAGCCTGCAAGGCGTCTGCGCGCGACTAAAGCGGCGCGACTTTACCAGTCTAGCTCTCCAGAGCCTCTCCTCGGGCCGCCTCGGATTCAAAGCCGGGCGGCCATTTTTTTGCGGTTTTCCGGCAACGCTCCGCCTGTTGGCACGTTAAACCTTCAATCGGAGAGGAGTTATGGCCCCAAGCCGCAGCAAACCATTGGAAAGCGTTCTCGATACGGCCATCGAGGACTGCGATCGGGACAAGGTGACGATCGGTGCCCTGCTCGACATGTTCGGCGACCGGTCGTTCGGGCCGGTCATCATGCTGCTTGGCCTCTTAGTATCCGTGCCGCCACTCGGCGGGATTCCGGGCCTGCCCATTGTCGTCGGCGCAATCATCCTCCTGTTCAGCCTGCAGATCGTGTTTGGCGCCCGCCATATCTGGATGCCGGAATTCGTGCAGGAACAAGGAATTGAGTGCACAAAGCTCGAAGAGGCAAGAGGCCGGGTGAAGCCTTGGCTCCAGCGGATCGACCGGATGATCACCGAACGCCTGACCTGGGCGACCGGAAGGATCGCCACTTATGGTGCCGCCCTGTCCGTTTCGATGCTCTCATTGCTGATGATCCCGCTGGAACTGGTGCCGTTCGCTGTTGCTGCACCCGGCATGGCGATCGTGCTGTTCGGGCTTGCCCTCGTGGCGCGGGATGGCGCCCTGATGCTGGCCGGGTTCGCCGGAACCGCAGGCGCCGTCAGCCTGACCGTTTTCATGGTTCCATGGAACACCGTCGCCGGTTGGTTCTGATTTATTGGGTTAGGCGGCGGGGCAGGACTCCACCGGCTGCCAGAGTTCGACCTTACGGCCGTCCGGATCCATGACCCAGGCGAACTTGCCATAGGATTCGATCATCGGCTCTCCTTCCATCGGCACCCCTTCTGCCTTCAGGCGCTTCAGCATGCCGTCGAAATCGTCGATCATGAGATTGATCATGAAGTCCGCATCCGAGGGTTTGAAATAGTCGCTGCCCGCCTTGAAAGGCGCCCAGATCGTGCGAGCGCCCTGAGGGAACTGCGTCGCCGAGTCGGCGTGGCCGAAGCTTGAGCCACCATAATCATCGATTTCGAGGCCCAGCACCCGTTTGTACCAGGCGCGTGTCGCTTCGACGTCTGCACAATGGAAAAATATCCCGCCCAAACCGATCACTTTTGCCATACCGACCTTTCCCTCCAGAATTCGTGTCGGGACATTCCGCCCAATTCGCGCAATGATCCGGTTAGAAATGCCCCGGCCATGCTAGCCGGGAGCGGCATGAGATCAAAGGTGGGAGACGAAACACGTGACGATAGAAGCCCTGCGCACACCGGACGACCGATTCGAAGGCCTGCCCGGCTGGCCTTACCCGCCACATTATGTGGATGACCTGCCCGGCTATGAAGGCCTGCGTGTGCATTATGTCGATGAGGGTCCGCAGAACGCCGTGCGCACTTATCTCTGCCTGCACGGCCAGCCGACCTGGTCCTACCTTTACCGCAAGATGATCCCGGATTTCCTTGATTCCGGCGCACGCGTGATCGCCCCTGACTGGCTTGGCTTCGGCCGTTCGGACAAGCCGGTCGCGGACGATGTCTACACGTTCCATTTCCATCGGGACATGATGCTCGCCCTGATCGAGCGGCTGGACCTGCAACAGGTCACGCTTGTCTGCCAGGACTGGGGCGGCCTGCTGGGCCTGACCCTGCCGCCAGACATGCCGGACAGGTTCGAACGCCTGATCGTGATGAACACGACGCTGGCGACCGGCAGCTCGCCCAGCCAGGGGTTCAATGCCTGGAAAGCCTATAGCGCATCCCAGCCTGACATGGACATTGCCGCCCTGATGAAGCGCGGGACGCCAGTTCTGTCAGACGCCGAAGCGGCTGCGTATGGCGCCCCCTTCCCGGATGCGGCCTACAAGGCCGGTGTGCGGCGCTTCCCGGAACTCGTCATGGTCGCGCCTGGCATGGAAGGCGTGGAAACATCGAAACGCGCGGCAAACTGGTGGGCGCGGGAATGGCACGGCGACACATTCATGGCCGTCGGCGGGACCGACCCCGTGCTCGGACCACCCGTCATGGAGAAACTGCAGGCGCAGATCCGCGGCTGCCCCGAACCGATGGTGATCGAGGAGGCCGGCCATTTCGTCCAGGAATGGGGCGCCCCCGTCGCCAAAGCCGCTCTGAAAGCCTTCGGAGAACTCTGACATGCAAGACCTGATGGCCGCCTGGCAGGCCGATGTCACCAAACAACCCCAATGGGTCCAGTACTGGATGGACATCATGGTGGTCGTGCTGGGCGTGTTCGCTGTGCCGTTCAGCTTTGTACGGGTCGAGGCGCGCTGGATACTGGCAGGCTTCCTGGCGGGCGCCGGCACCTTGATGGCCCTTTATAGCCAGATCGGGTATTCGCGGCTGCTTGGCCTTGCCCATGTGATCTTCTGGACGCCAGTGCTGGTCTACCTGGTCCGCCGGCATGGCCAATGGCGCGTGGGCCAGACCCTGTCAGGAAAGTGGATTGTGCTTTCCGTCATGGTGCTGACGGTTTCACTGGCTTTCGATTATACTGACGTGATCCGCTGGATTCTCGGCGAGCGTTGATTCAATAGCTGCTCCGGCGGGCGGTCTGGCCTAGAATGACCGCCATGACCGATTCTTCCCTCCGCCCCGGAGCCGGCTGCGGCGCCGGCATTCTCGACGACCAGGGGCGCGTCCTCCTGATCCAGCGCCTGAAGGAACCGGAAGCCGGTGCCTGGGGCCTGCCCGGCGGCAAGATCGATTTCGGTGAACGCTCCGAAGATACGGCTCGCCGCGAAATCGAGGAAGAGCTCGGCATCCTCATCGAACTGACGTGCCTGGCCTGTATCTCGGAGATCATCGACGGCGGCGATGGCCAGCACTGGGTGTCGCCGATCTACGAAGCCCGCATCGTTTCAGGAGACCCGCGCATCATGGAACCTGAAAAGCATGGCGGCTGGGGCTGGTTCAGCCGGGACGACCTGCCGGAGCGCCTGACAACGCCCGCGATCACATTCCTGAACGCGACTGCAAATGGGGCATGGCGGCCTGCCCTGAAGCAGTCTTTATAGGTCGGGCATGCGCTGGCTTCGCCGAATCGTATTCTGGCTGATCGTACTGGATCTGACCGCGACCGCCCTATTCTGGGGCGTCAGCCGTTTCATGGATCAATCGAAATCGCTGACCGGCGGCACGGGTGTCGTCTTCTACACTGACAATAACAAGGACGCCGCCGCGCGAATCGCGAAGGCCGTGAACCTGCTCAAGGCCGGAAAGCTGGACCGGCTCTACATGGTCGGCGGGCACCGCCCGCAGGAGGGCTGGCTCGGCAGCCAGGAGATGGCGCTGATCGCGGCGCGCGGCTCTGGCCTCGGCGGGCGCATTTCTGCCGACGTGGAAAGCCGCGATACGATCTCCGGTCTGAAGAACCTCGCGCGCAACGCCAAAACCCGGGCGCCCGGTGAAATCGTCTTTGTTTCCAACTGCATGCAGGTAATCCGGGCGAAGGTAATCTACATCGCCCAACCGGATCACCAGCCCAGCGCCATGGGTGCCTGCCCGCCCGGCGATCTCAATCCGATCGATATCTGGCGGCGGGCGCACTACGAAGCCGGTGCTTGGATTCTGTATGCGCTTCCCGAAGCCTGGCAGGATGCGATTCTGGACCGTCTGCGCGGGGCGGATAAGGAAGCAGAATAAATTGTGTTCGATTCCGGGACATTGGCGCCAATCCGTCGTGCCGAAGCGAACCTGCATGAAAATATATGAAACTACCGGTTCCGTATTGGGCACAAATGTTGCAAATTTTGGACGGGTGAGCCAAACGAGCGCACGAAATGCGCTGGGGAAACAGCATTAAAAGGCAGGAACAGAGGCTAAAATGAGCGATACTGTAGCGATCCTTGGAGAACTGGGGATTCAGCCAAAATCCGTCCGCAAAAACTGGAACGAAACACGTCTCTACGAGACCTCCGTTGCAACGGGCGAAGCACGTGTCGCTGAGGGCGGCCCTCTTGTTGTGGAAACCGGACAACACACCGGCCGATCCGCCAAAGACAAGTTCACTGTCCGTGACGAAACCACAGAAAACACTGTGTGGTGGGACAATAACGCCTCGATGACGCCGGCGCAGTTCGACGCCCTCTTCGAAGATTTCAAAGCCCACCTCGCCGACAAGGACGTGTTCGCACAGGAACTGTTCGGCGGCGCGGACCTGTCCCATCGCCTGCCGGTGACCGTGGTCACCGAATACGCCTGGCACTCCCTGTTCATCCGCCACCTGCTGCGGATTCCAGAAGCCGGCGAGTACGAGAACTTCGAATCGCAATTCACGATCATTAACTGCCCGAGCTTCCGCGCCGATCCGGCACGCCATGGTTGCCGCTCCGAAACCGTGATCGCGGTGAACTTTGCCAAGCGCATGGTCCTGATCGGCGGCACGTCCTACGCCGGCGAGACCAAGAAGTCCGTCTTCACGGCGCTCAACTATTACCTGCCGGCCAAGAAGGTCATGCCGATGCACTGCTCGGTGAACACTTCGCCGGACGATGATGCCGCCATCTTCTTCGGCCTGTCGGGCACCGGCAAGACGACCCTGTCGGCCGACGCCAGCCGTATCCTGATCGGCGACGACGAGCATGGCTGGTCGGAAAACGGCCTCTTCAATTTCGAAGGCGGCTGCTACGCCAAGATGATCAAGCTGTCGGAAGAAGCTGAACCGGAAATCTTCGCCACGACAAAGCAGTGGGGCACCGTCCTCGAAAACGTCGTGATGGACGCCGACACCCGCCAGCTTGACCTCGACGATGCGACGCTCGCCGAGAACTCCCGCGGCGCCTATCCGATTTCGGCCATTCCGAACGCGTCCCTGTCCGGCCGCTGCGGCCAGCCGAAAAACCTCATCATGCTGACGGCAGATGCCTTCGGCGTCCTGCCGCCAATCGCCAAGCTGACACCGGCCCAGGCGATGTACCACTTCCTGTCCGGCTACACCGCCAAGGTTGCCGGCACCGAGAAAGGCGTCACCGAACCGACGGCGACCTTCTCCACCTGCTTCGGCGGCCCGTTCATGCCGCGCCATCCGTCCGAATACGGAAACCTGCTGCGCGAACTGATCGGCAAGTACGATGTGAACTGCTGGCTGGTCTCCACCGGCTGGACCGGCGGCCCGTACGGCACCGGCCACCGCATGCCGATCAAGGCAACCCGCGCATTGCTCAACGCCGCCCTCGACGGCTCGCTGAACAGCGCCAGCTTCCGCGAAGACGAAACCTTCGGCTTCCTGGTTCCGGAAAACGTGCCGGGCGTGGATGCGAAGATCCTCGATCCGCGTTCGACCTGGACCGACGTCGCTGCCTTTGACAAGCAGGCCGCCAAACTGGCCGACATGTTCGTTGAGAACTTCGCCAAGTTCGAAAGCTATGTGGACGATGCCGTGAAGGCCGCCGCACCGAAGGCAAAAGTCACGGTCTGAGCCTGATCCGACCTATCTGAAATTGAGCGCCGCCTGCCCCCAGGCGGCGCTTTTTTGCATTCCTGTCCCTCATTGACACCTCACCGGCGCGTTATCGGGGCAAAATTTGCCGTGATTTCATGCCGTTTACGCGAACGGAAGGGCTGGCGTTCCTTTCATTGGGCCAGTAGGGTGCACCGCAACAATCACTGCAGTCCTTGGAGGGAAATCCATGCGTGAAGCCGTTATCGTATCTTACGCCCGTACGGGCATGACCAAGACCCACCGTGGAGGTCTCAATGACACCCACCCAATCGTCATGGGTGGCCATGTCATGTCGGCCGCGCTTGAGCGTGCTGGCGTGGAAGCCGCCGCCGTGGAAGACGTGTTCTTCGGCTCCGCCCAGCCGGAAGGCGCAACGGGCATGAACGTCGCCCGCAACATCGCGCTGGCCGCCGGCTGCCCTTCCTCGACCGCAGGCGCCACCATCAACCGCTTCTGCTCCTCGGGCCTGCAGGCGATCGCCAATGCTGCGCACACCGTTATCAACGAAGGCGCACCGGTGGCTGTTGGCGGCGGTGTCGAAAGCCTGTCGCTGGTTGCCCATTCCGGCAAGACCAACCGCTACCGCATCGTGGAAGAAGGCCTGTACGAAAAATGGCCGGCCGTCTGGATGTCGATGATCGAAACCGCCGAAATCGTTGCTGACCGATACAACGTCAGCCGCGAATACCAGGACGAGTACTCCGCTGAATCCCAGAAGCGCACCGCCGCCTTCCAGGAAAGCGGCCACATGGCTGAAGAGATCGTTCCGCTGAAGACGCGGATGAAACTCGTCAACAAGGAAACGGGCGAAGAGACCTTCCAGGAAGTCGTCGTTGACCGCGACGACTGTAACCGTCCGGGCACGACCGCAGAATCCCTCGCTGGCCTGAAGCCTGTCCTCTCGGGCGGCATGGTCGTCAAGGAAGGCAAGTACATCACCGCCGGTAACGCATCGCAGCTGTCCGATGGCGCTGCCGCTGTCGTGGTGATGGAAGCCCAGGAAGCCGCAAAACGCGGCCTCAAGCCGCTCGGCCGCTTCGTCGGCTTCAACGTCGCCGGTTGCGATCCGGATGAAATGGGCATCGGCCCGGTCTTCGCCGTGCCGCGTCTGCTGGAACGTCATGGCCTCAAGGTCGACGACATCGACCTCTGGGAACTGAACGAAGCCTTCGCGTCGCAGTGCCTTTATTCGCGCGACCGCCTGGGCATCGACCCGGCGAAATACAATGTGAACGGCGGCTCGATCTCCATCGGCCACCCGTTCGGTATGACCGGCGCCCGCTGCACCGGCTCCATCCTGATGGAAGGCCAGCGCCGCGGCGCAAAATGGGGCGTCGTCACGATGTGTATCGGCGGTGGTCAGGGCGCTGCCGGCCTGTTCGAGATCTACAGCTAAGCCATAGCGGCTACAGCAACAGGAAAGCCCCGGCATTTGCCGGGGCTTTTTTGTAACATTAGCGTCATCAAACTTGAGTTTAACTGTCACATAAACTCTATATCTCCTGCGCTATTTTGTACGTCGCGGAGAGATTCCCGGTGCTTCTCAAATCCCTCTCGCGTACCAGCACGACCGCTCTTCTGGCGCTGGCCCTCCTGCCCTCGACAGCAATTGCCGAGGACTGGGAGCGTCAGGTCTTCGGGCGACTTCAGTATGACTATACGCGATCAAGCGGTGACGAGTCGGGATTTGACCATGACCGTGGCGAGCTTCGGACGGGCCGCATCGGACTGGATCTCAGGAGCGACCGCACCAAGCTGAGAGTGGAGCTGGCTCTCAACAATGATAGCGATATCGAAATTACCGACGCCTACATTAAACAGGCACTGGGCAAGTCAGGCTGGGATGTGCGGGCCGGGCAGTTCAAGACTAGGAACTCGCTGGACGAGCAGACTTCCGGACGCTTCCTGGTCTTTTATGAGCGCGCGGCGTTCACCGACGCATTCGAGTTCGACCGGCGCGTGGGCGTCCAGCTGGAGCGCAATGGACCCCGCCATTCTGTTTATGCCGGTGTTTTTGCCGATAATGCCAATGATACAGCTTTCTCAGGCGGTCATGTGGCGGCGGCCCGGTACGTGTTCACCCCCATCTTGACCGATACCGAATTGCTGCATTTTGGAATGTCGTTGCGTTGGCGCGAAGCGGGGGACGCAGACTTCCGCTACCGGCAGCGCCCGGTTTCGCATGAAGCCAGAGCGATTATTGCGACTCCCAGATTTGCCAGCGACGACCTGTTCGGCGGAGTCGAAGCGGCCTGGATCCACCGCTCCTTCTGGCTGGCTGGCGAATATGGCCAGCTGCAGGCAAACGGATCTGCGGGAGCGGATGCAACTTATACCGGCGGCTACACCGAAGCCGGCTATGTGTTCGGCGGCCACCGGACCTATGAGCATAACAGATTCGACCGGCCCGAGGTCTACCGGCCTGTGACGGCGGGCGGCTCCGGCGCACTGGTCCTCGCCGCCCGGGCGGACCGGCTGGACCTGTCGGACAGTGCCGCAGATGGCGGGGAGCTGAACACATTCACGATCGCAGCGGACTGGTTTGCCACCCCGTATGTCCACGCAGGAATAAACCTGTACCGATCCGAGGCGGATCTGGGGTCGACGTCCTTCGGGCTCGCCCCGGCTTTCACCACCTACCTGCTGGCAGGTGGGGCATCGGAAGATGTCACCGGCATCAGCCTGAGGATGCAGTTCGACTTCTGATCCCGCGTTCTGTTGCATCTTCTGTGAATAGCTTTCCTCATCGTTCTCCTTAGTTCCGGGTCTGGGCAATCATCACTAGGTAGCTGGAAATGCTCGAAGGAACTGCCCGAATGATCCGAACTTTTCTCTCCGCCGCCGCCCTGATCTCACTTGTGAGCGCCTGCAGCCCAGCGAGCGGGAATGCGAAAGCCCCGGCCGATACGGCGACAGCCGCGACGGATGCAGAGTCCATCCTGCCCGCCGACGCGACCGGCTTCATCACGGCCAATCCCCTACCCCTGGCCGATGATGGCAGCCTCCGCCGCGATGATTATGGCCGGCCGTATGAATATGCGCTCCTGGGCGAGCAGCTGCCGCATATCACCGGCACGATGCTCGACGGATCGACCTTCGATTCCAGCGAACTCACAAACTGGACGGTGATCGATGTCTGGGGCCTGTGGTGCAGCGACTGCCTGGCGGACGGGCCTTACGTCGCCGCGCTGTCCAGAGCCATCAACCAGGATCCGGATCTCGATTTCCTGTCCATCCACGTCCCGGCCAGCGCCGCACGAACGACACCGGAAGAGATGTACAAGAAGTACGGCTCTGTCGACGCCTACTTCGCCGAGAAGGGCTATTCCTATCCGGTCGTGATCGACACGGACACCAGCCTGCGCAGCGCGCTGAAGATCGGCTGGACCCCCTCCTACCTGCTCGTCTCACCCGATGGGGTTGTGAAGGGCTATCGCAGCGAATTCTCCGCGGCGGGGGGCGAGCCGGTCAAGGACTTCCTGAAAGACATCGCCCGCGTGAAGGCGGAGCAGTAGACACCGCTTCCCGGCGCGGTTCGATCTGGCCTGGAAAGGCACAACCGGGCGTCGTACCTGGCCCGTTCCGGTACCACTTGCCAGCGCAGCCATCACAGGCTGAGTTTCCTGGCCCGATTCTTGATGCAGCATTTGAACAATCGGCCTGCACCGGCTAACTGGTAGGCTCCGGACAGGAAAACGGGAGACACCCCGGAATGTTGCATGCTTCGACCAAACGCCTGATCGACAAGCTCGATGAGATGACCCGCAAACAGCGGGTCAGCTGGGAAGAAAGCGACAATGGCTCGATCAAGCACGACACCGAAGGGTATCGTGTGACGCTGACGGCTGCGCCGCACTCCCTCTTGCTGACCGACACGCTGGGCCGGGAAATAGAGACCTGTTCGCCGGAGGATTTCGCAGGCGAAACCGATGTGGATGGGCGGCCTTACACCGAGTTCGTTGAAGACCTGTACCGCGAAGCGCACCGCCATGCGCGCGGCGCCGAGAAGGCGATCTCTGCCTTGCTGAGCAGCCTGGACGAGGCGGATACGGAAGACGAGACGGAGACCGAGACGTCAGCGCCCCTGAGCAAGCCGGAAAGCTTCGAGCATCCGGAAGATGGCGGCGATGACTCCTACCCGCTCGAAGAGCACGAACTGCCCGAGCCGGAATATGAAGGCCAGGCCGACATGCAGGCCGCCATCGCGGCAATGGCCGACCAGGTGAATACGGCGCCGCCCCCGGCGACGCGGGTGGCGGAAGAAACCGAATTGGATGTTGCGCCAGAGCTTGTGCCGGAACCCATTGTGGAAGCACCCGCAATGCCGGCCGCCGCAGAAGCACCTGCAGAAGATGTCACACCCGTCCCCGAACCGGAACCTGTTGCCGAAACCGAGCCCTACGCGCCCTTCGCAGGGTCGGAAGACACCGCCCGCACCTATGCGGTTGCCGCGGAGTTCGAAGCGCCGGCCGCACCGGAGCCTCCACTAGCGGTCGAGGACACTGTGACCGAAGCCGCTGAGGAAGCGCTCGCGGCCGAAGAGCCCTTCGGCGGCGAGAATGATGTTTGGGAATCAATCAGGAATGCTGGCGCCGAAGACGATACACCTGCCGCCGAGCCGGATGCCCCCGCTGAAGATCCGGCCGCCCCTGCTCAGCGGCCCGCCCCCGTATTCGGTTCAGGCATATTTTCCGGCAGCATGAGCGATCTCAGCCGTTACCGTTCTACAGAAACAGAAGCCGCGCCCGAGCCAGCTCCGGGACCTGTACCTGAGCCCGCCGCTGAAACGGCAGCGGAACAAGAGTCCGCTCCAGAACCAGAACCTGAAGCGCCGCGCAGCTTCAGCCTGTCGGGCATTACATCGGGTTTTGGTCTCGGGTCGACGCATGCCGCGCACCGCACAGAGCCGCGCGCACCGGCCGCCGCTGCGGAGCCAGCCGAACGCGACCTGATCGATGGGACCGTCGACCTGCCGGATGACATGCCTGAGGAAGCGGAGCCTGATCCGACGCAGGAGTGGCGGATGGAACAGGATGCAGAGTTTGGCTTCACGGAAGCTGACCTGAAGCCGGGTATACCGGCCGAGCCCTTGCCCGCAGTCTCTGAAACGACGTCGGCAACACCGGAACCTCAGGCGCCTGTCGAAAAATCCGGGCCGGAATCCGAAGGGGCCCAGCCCGCACGCCCCGCCCGGCGCTTCAATCCCTGGAACTGATCTGTAACCGGATTACCCGCGCCAGAAGCGGCGGGTCAGCACCACGAAGACGACCACGAATTCCAGCCGCCCGAGCAGCATGTTGATCGTGCAGACCCAGGTGGCGAAGTCGGAGAAATCCTGGAATGTGCCGGACGGTCCGTTGATCGGACCAAGGCCGGGGCCGACATTCGATACCGTCGTCGCCGCACCCGATATCGCGGTCAGAGGATCCAGCCCGTCCAGGCCCAACAGGGCGGCCGAGATCAGGAAGGTCGCGAAGTAGAGAAACATGAAGACCATGACGGACTGCAGTGTGTCTTCATCGACATTCTTGCCGCCATACTTGATCGGCGCCCGGCGGTGCGGCTGAACCATGCGGCGCGAATAAGCGAGCATGGCTTTGGAGGCGATCTCCAGACGGAACATCTTGAGACCGCAGGCGGCAGACCCGGCACAACCGCCGACAAAAGTCGCCCCCAGGAAGATCGCCATCACCGGCGTGCCCCAGGTGTCATAGGGCGCAGAGGCATACCCCGTCCCCGTCATGACCGAGATGATGTTGAACAGGGCTTCCTTGAAGCCGTGGAACACGTGGTCGAAGATCGGCGGGTCCACGACCGCCTCGTGATAGATGACAATGATGCTGGCGAGGACGAACGCGATGCCCGCATAGAGCCGCGGCTGCGGATCGCTCAGCATCGGCATGATCCGGCCTTGCAGCAGAAGCATGGCCAGAAGGCTGAACGGCAGGCCGGCAACGAACATGAAGAAGGTCGCTGCATAGGCCGCTGGCGTATCGTTGAAATAGCCGAACGAGGCGTCGTGCGTGGAGTAACCGCCCGCCGACATCGTGGTCATGGCGTGGCAGATCGCGTCGAACCAGCTCATGCCGCAGAGATAGTAAACCAGCGCACAGGTCAGCGAGATGATGAGGTAGGTCAGGCCCAGATAGGTCGCGATATCGGTCACGCGCGGCAGGAACTTGCCGGACCGGTCCGAGTTCTCCAGCTGGAAGAGCTGCATCCCGCCGACGCGCAGTTGCGGCAGGATAGCGATCGCGGTCACGATGATGCCGATGCCGCCGAACCACTGGATGATCGAACGCCACAGCAACAGGCCGCGCGGCTGGGAGTCGAGTCCCGTCATCACGGTTGCGCCGGTCGTGGTCAGACCGGAGACACTTTCGAACATGGCGTCGGTGAAGCTCATGCCGGACGCGACGAACGGGATGGCGGCAACGGCCGGCAGTGCGGTCCAGACGAGGACGGTCAACAGGAAGCCTTCGCGCTGTCCGGTCCGCTCCACCTCCCCGCGTGCCAGCACCCACAGGCATGTGCCGATGAACACGGCACCAAAGGAGGAGACCGAGAACACATAGGCTTCCGGGCGCTTGTCGGCCCAGTCGATCAGCGCGCACGGCAGCATGGCCACGCCCAGGAGCACGGTCATAATGCCGATGGCAAGGAGTAGCGGGCGCAGCTGCATGTCAGGCGGTAACCATAGCCGGGAAAAGCTGCGAAGACGTCAACACGGCGCCCCGGCGGGTGCCGGGCACGCGGCGAGCAGCAGAATCATCAGGTTCGATCGGGTCATCAGCCATATGTCCGGTCAGCAGGCAAATCCTACGTTGCCTGCATTAACTGCGCCAGAGCGGACCGCATCTGCCGGATTCGGGTGGGCCCTGTGATTGACCGAAGGGAAAGCGATCTCTAAAGCCGGGCGTCTTCGTTACATTTGTATCTAATTGCAGCCACCCGGAAGCGTCATGTTCGATCACCCCTCCTACGATGCCCATGAAGGTGTCCACCTGTTTCACGACGCAGACAGCGGCCTGAAGGCGATTATTGCCGTCCATTCCACGGCGCGCGGGCCGGCAGCAGGCGGGTGCCGGATGTGGAATTACGATACCGGCGAGGCCATGCTGAAGGACGCCCTGCGCCTCAGCCAGGGCATGAGCTACAAGAATGCCATGGCGGACATTCCGCTCGGCGGTGGCAAGGCCGTAATCTGGGGCAATGCCCGCACCGACAAATCCCCGGAACTGTTCCGCGCATTCGGCCGGGCCGTGAACAGCCTGCAGGGCCTGTACACCACCGCCGAAGATGTCGGCGTCAGCGTCGCGGACATGGCGATCGTGCGGGAGGAAACACCCTATGTTGCCGGGCTCGATCAGGGTGAAGCCGCCTCAGGCGACCCGTCGCCTATCACAGCGAAAGGCGTATTCCTCGGCATTCTCGAAACCGCAAAGCGCGCTTTCGGTAGCGATGACCTGAACGGCAAGACGGTTGCCGTTCAGGGTGTCGGCCATGTCGGCGGATATGTCTGTGACCATCTGGCCAAAGCCGGCGCGACGCTGGTGATCACCGATATCGACAAAGCTGCATTGGATGCAGTCGCAAAACGGACCGGCGCACGGATCGTTGCACCGGACGCCATTTACGATGTCAGCGCTGACATCTTCGCACCTTGCGCCCTGGGCGCTGTCGTCAATGAGCAGACGCTGGAACGCTTCCGGTTCAAGGCGATTGCCGGCGGTGCCAACAACCAGCTGGTCGTGCCGGAAATGGGCGAGTTGCTGCGCCGGAAAGGCATCCTCTACGCGCCGGACTATGTTATCAATGGCGGTGGCATCATCAATGTCGCGGCAGAGATTTCCGGCAACTATTCCCGCGAGTGGGTGGATGCGAAACTCGCCCGGCTGGTCGAGACACTGGGGGAAGTCCTCGACGAGGCGCTCGCTCACGATACCCCGACCAATGAAGTGGCGGACCGGATCGCGCGCGAGCGGATCGCCGCGGCTAAGTAGAATCCCTTGCACAATTGCACGTTCAGCGTGTTAGACGTGGTGTCCTGAAAGCCCGTTGCGGGTGAATTAACAGGGAGACGCACATGTCCGTTGTCGCCATGCTGGAAGGGTCGGAATCAGCTGACCGCGCTTCGACACTGACCGCTCTGGGAATTGCCCGGCGCCTCAACGTGCCGGTCAGCGGCGTATGCGCACTGCCCGACCCCACCTCGACGCTGATCGTGATGTCGACCCCGGAAGCGACGGGCCTCGCGGCCAACGCAACGCGGGATATCTCCGCCCTGCAGGAAGAAGTGATCGCCCGTGCAAAAGCGACCTTTGAGGCGGCAACCGACGGGGCAAACATTCCGTGCGACTTTTCCCACATCGTCGATATAGCCGAGCGGGCCGGGGCCAATGCGGCGACGCTCGCCGATGCCGTTGTGTTTCCACACAGCGTCCAGAAAGCAGCAGATCCGCTGAGCCTGTCTTTCGAATATGTCCTGATGGAAGCACGCCTGCCGGTCGTCATGGCCGGGTCTGAGCCGCTGACCGATGGACCGGTGGTCGTCGCGTGGGACGGGTCCAATGGCGCTGCCCGCGCCGTGCGGTTCCACCTGCCGATCGTCAAGGCATTCGGAGAGGTGATCATCGCCCAGAACGAATCCGATCTCGGCAAGGACCAGCCCCGTGATGCCTCCAGTCCGGCAGCCCTCGAAGCCTGGCTCGACTCCCACAATGTGAAACACAAGCGCATGCCGATCGAAGGCCAGGTGGCCAGCGGTCTCCTGTCCCTCGCCAAAGGCAGTAACGCTTCAATAATTGTTGCGGGGGCCTATGGCCATTCCCGCATTGGCGAACGCCTGTTCGGCGGTACGACCCAGCGCCTGCTGGATGCCGACGAAGCCCCAGCGCTCGCTCTTGCCCGCTAATTCTGGCCCGCTAAACCGGAGAAAAAGATGACTCTGAAACGCATTACCCTGCAGCTCGCCCGCAATCCCGGCATCACCGAGGGCGACACCCGCATCGGATATTTCATCGTCGCGCCGCTGACCGAAGATGGTCATCTGGATGTCGACACCTGGCGGGAACACAAGAAGGAATGCCGGGTCACCCGCTTCCACCCCGACCCGGACGAGCATGCGACCGGCCTGCTGACCCATCGCGGCAACCAGTGGAAATTCCACTATGACGAAGACGATGAGGGTGACGACGAAGCCGGCTACCGGCTGGGTGACCATGTCTTCAAGGAAGGCGAATACATCACCGTGGCAAGCCATGGCGAAACACCGCTCACCTACAAGATTACGGACATTTCAACCGTATAGCAGTTGCGACGCCGCGTCAGGCTGGACACTCCTCCCAATCGCGATCTAAATGCACTCCAAGTGCCAATATAGAGGCGCGAGAGGGAGGAATGCATGTTGAAGCAAGCAACGGCTCTGGCCGTGATCATGACGTTGGCGGCCTGCAGCGGCACAGCCACATCAACAGAAGAAGCCAGCACGCCTGCGGCGGAGACCGCACCGGCGGCAGAAATCGGACGCACGGCCGGCTACAACCCCGATCGCAACGCCTATTTCGGCGACCTTCATATCCACACGCGGTCCAGCTTCGACGCCTATATCTTCAACGTGCGCCGCACCGCCGATGACGCCTACCGCTTCGCGCTCGGCGAAACCATCCAGCACCCGTCCGGCTTTGACATGACCATTGCGGGCGGCCCGCTCGACTTCTACACGGTGACCGACCACGCCGAATATCTCGGCATCCTGCCGGCCATGGACACACCCGGAACGAAACTCTCCGATCTGCCGCGCGCAAAGGACATGTTCTCGACCGATCCGGAAAAGATCACCGCGGCCTTCCAGGGCGTTGGCCAGTCGGTCCGCACCGGCAAGCCAATCGAAGACATGTATGATCTTGATACGATCAATTCGGTCTGGCTTCAGAATGTGGCTGCCGCAGACAAATACAACCAGCCCGGCAAGTTCACGACCTTTGCCGCCTATGAATTCACCTCGGTGACCACGCCGGACGAGAATGGCGGCTTTGGCGGCGGCAACCTGCACCGCAACGTCTTCTTCAAGGGCAAGGCGCCTGTGCGGGCCTTCTCGACGCTCGACTCCACCAATCCGGAAGATCTGTGGGACTGGATGGATGCGCAGCGCGAAGCCGGCATGGAAGTCATCTCCATCCCGCACAACTCCAATGTGTCTGACGGCCAGATGTTCCGTCTGGAAACATATAATGGCGAGCCGCTCGATACGGCCTATGCCGAACAACGCATGCGCAATGAGCCACTGGTCGAGGTGACGCAGGTCAAAGGTACGAGCGAGACCCACCCGGACCTCTCCCCCAATGACGAATGGGCGAATTTCGAAATCTATGACGAACTCCTGGGCGCCTTCACGGTCGGCGCGACGAAGGGTTCCTATGTCCGCGAAGCCTATCGCAACGGGCTGAAACTGCAGGAAGAAAAGGGCTTTGACCCCTTCCGTTTCGGCCTGGTGGCCGCTTCTGACAGCCACGTGGCCGGCGGCGCCTATTCGGAGGCTGACTACTGGTCGAAGATCGGCATAGTCGACGGAACACCTGTTGCACGCGGTTCCGTCCCCTTCCCCGGGACAACCGGTTGGGGCGACCAGCCGGAAGACAATTCCGCCGTCATGAGCGCCAAACACTGGTTCTCCCGCTGGAGCGCCAGCGGCCTGACGGGCGTCTGGGCGGAGGAAAACACACGCGAAGCCATCTTCGATGCCTTCCGCCGCAAGGAAACCTTCGCGACGACCGGCCCGCGCATGAAAGTGCGCTTCTTCGGCGGCTTCGGCTTTGACGAAGACATGCTGGCGTCTGCAAACCTCTCGCACGAAGCCTATGAGGGCGGCGTGCCGATGGGCGGCGATCTGGTCGGCACCGGCGAAGCCCCGGCCTTCATCGCTTGGGCCCAGCGCGACCCGAATGGCGGCACACTTCAGCGCCTGCAGGTGGTGAAGGTGACCAGCGATGGCGAGGAAGTCATCGACGTCGCCTGTGACAATGGCACGCCGGACCCGTCCACTCGCCGCTGCACCGACAACGGCGCCTCGGTCGATATGTCGACCTGTACCCCGTCGAATGAGGGTGCCGGCGAGCTGAAAGTCCTTTGGAGCGATCCGGACTTCGATCCGGCGCGCCGCGCGACCTATTATGTCCGCGTGCTGGAAAACCCATCCTGCCGCTGGTCGACATGGGAAGCCATGCGCAACGGCACCCCGCCGCGGCCTGACGTACCGGAGACGATCCAGGAACGTGCCTACACGTCCCCGATCTGGTATATCCCCGGCGGCTGACGCGACAGGAATACAATTTGACCGACACGACCGAACAGGTGCGCCGCTGGCCCGTGCTGCTGCGCGAGCCGCTCGTACACTTCATCTTCGCCGCTTTGGCGGTGTTCATCGCCTGGAACCTTGTCGCGTCCGGGCGGGCCAATGAAGCGCGCACCATCCGCGTTTCCAGTGCGGATCTGGAACGCCTCGCCTCGATCTACACGGCGGAAGCGGGCTCGCTGCCGTCCGGCGAAGACATGGTGGCCATGGTCAATGACTATGTGCGCGACGAGGCGCTGGCCCGGGAAGCCAAGCGTCTCGGCCTCGATGAAGGCGACACGATCGTGACCCGGCGCCTCGCACAAAAGATGACCTTCATGGTCGCCGACCTCGCCCGCGAGGAAACGCCGAACGATGCCGTTCTGCTCGAATGGTACGAGACCCATGCGGACCGGTTTACCGAACCGCAGAAGGTCACGTTCCGGCACGTCTTTCTGAGCGAGGATGTTCGAGGCGCTTCCGCAACTTCTGACGCGGAAGCCTTGCTCGGTGAGCTGAACGCCGGAAAAGACTGGCGGGAGGCAGGCGACCCGTTCATGCTGCAGCGTGCTTATGGTGACTTGCCGCTTCGCGAAGTCGTACGCCTGTTCGGCGGCGAGTTTGCGCAATCGATCGCCGCAACGCCGGCCTCGGACCTCTGGACCGGCCCCATCCGCTCCGCCCTCGGCGTGCACCTCGTCCAGGTCAGCGCCAATGCCCCGCCCCAGCTTTCACCCTTCGATGACGTGAAAGATGCCGTCCTTGCCGACTGGCAGGATCAGACACGGCGCGAGGAAAACGAAAAAGCGATCCAGGAAATCATCGCCCGCTACAAGGTCGAGGTTGAAGGCATCAATGCCGAATAGCTCCGGTCTGATCCGCTGGCTGACGGCCTTCCTTGCAGGCTTCGTCGTCTGGCTGATGTCCGCAGCGCCTGCAGCGGCGCATGAAGTGCGCCCGGCCTATCTGGAAGTGATCGAGACGTCCCCGGGCGTCTATGACGTCACATGGAAACAGCCCGTACTGGATGGACGGCGCCTGAAGATCGACCCGGTCTTTCCGAACGACTGCGCGCGCGAAGGTGAATATGTCGCCTCGCCCGGCGGGACGCTGGTACAGCGATGGACAACCAGCTGCGACCTCAATCAGGGCGAGATCCGGATCGACGGGCTGGAGCGAACCCTGACAGACGCATTTGTGCGGATCGACCGGCTGGAGGGCGACGATATTGGCGCCGTGTTGCGCCCCTCCTCCCCCGTGCTGGACCTTACCGTCCCCACCGGCGCACCTGTGACCACCTATTTTCGGATCGGCGTAGAGCACATCATCTTCGGTTGGGACCACCTCCTGTTCGTGCTGGGCATGGTCCTGCTGGTACGCCCGAAACAACTGTTGCTGACCCTCACTGCCTTCACCGTTGCGCACTCCATCACGCTGGCGGCAGCCACACTCGGCGGCGTCACCCTGCCCGGCCCGCCGGTGGAGATCACCATCGCGATGAGTATCGCGCTGCTGGGCGCCGAGGCCATGCATCGGATCAAGGGCTGGGACACGCTCAGCCAGCGCATTCCATGGGCTATCGCCTTCGGATTCGGCCTGATCCACGGCTTTGGATTTGCCGGCGCGCTGGCGGAGATCGGCTTGCCCAAAGGGGCCGAGGCGATGGCGCTGCTGTTGTTCAATGTCGGCGTGGAAGCCGGGCAAGTCCTGTTTGTGAGCGCCCTGCTGGCGGCAGCGTTTGTCGTTCACAAATTGGCAGCCAAGCGCATGGTGCCGGTGCGCGTGGGGCTCGCCTATTTCATCGGCTTCATGGGCAGCTACTGGGCGGTCGAGCGGATCGCCGGGGCCTTCTTCGGCGTCTGAACTGTCAGAGCCCGAGCGCCTTCCACAACATGCGCGCAGCAACCAGGGCCAACAGAATGGCGAACATCCGGCGGAGGCGCGCCGCGTCGAGCTTGTGTGCCAGCGATGCCCCGACCGGCGCCATCGTGACAGTGAACAGCGAGATCAGCGCGAAAGCCGCAAGGTTTACATGGCCGAGCGAGAATGGCGGCAGGCCTTCCCGCCCCCAGCCGATATAGATTGCCATGATGGCGGACGGCAGACCGATGGCCACCCCCCAACCGGCGGCGGTCGCAACAGCCTGGTGTATCGGCCGGCCGTAGAGTGTCATCAGGCTGACGCCGAACGTGCCGCCGCCGATCCCCATCAGCGCCGACAATGCCCCCACCGCCATGCCCAGTGCCGCGCGCAGCGGCCCCTTCGGCATGTCATCGGCAAGGCGCCAAGTGGGACGCCCGAAAAACAGTTGGGCCGACAACACGAAAGCGAGCGATCCGAAGATGCCGAGCAGGGCCCGCTTTGAAAGGAATCCCGTAAGCGACATGCCTGCCAGCGCGCCCAGCACGATCCATGGCGCCCATCCGCGGATGATCGACCAGTCGACAGCACCATGGCTGTTGTGAGCGCTGACGCTGCGCGCAGAGGTGAGGATAATCGTGGCAAGCGAGGTCGATACGGCCACATGCATCGCTGCCTCGCCATAGCCCATGGCATCGAACAGGAAGTACAGGACCGGCACGATGATGGCGCCGCCGCCAATGCCGAACAGGCCGGCGGCGAGCCCGGCGGCCGCACCTGCCAGGGCAAGCGCCACGAGTAGCGGGCCATACTGAACGACCAGATCCATTCTCTCCTCCTCCCGCGATGGCCCGAAATGATCCGTCTGGTGCTTTGCGCCTGCGGTTTGTTTATGCAGGCTGTTTGCACGAGCCGGCCTGACATGGCCAGCGTGAAACGCTGCGTTCTGTTGCAGGCCTTACGCAAATTGGCCTGTTTTCTCCCGAAGGCACCCCCAGGAATCCTTACCAGATACTTGCACAGCGTAAGGAGTTTTCACCTGCTTCTTAGTCTGGTGGAAACGTTAATCGCCCATAATCCATTCCGAATGTCTACAGGTGGGACAAGCGCATGTTGAACAAGTTGACCAATTGGATCGATAATCGCGAAGGCAATGTCGCGATCATTCTGGCAATTGCGATCATCCCTATTCTGGCACTGGTCGGTATCGCGATCGACCTGCAGAACACCAATACGAGCCGCCAGTTCATCCAGTATACGATGGACAATGCGGTGATCGCCGGCTCTCGCGAAATGCAGGCAGGCAAGTCCAAGGCCGAGATCAACACCTATATCAACAATTTCGTCGATGGCGTGGTGAAGGCCAAGAATTACGCCGTTGGCTGCAAGCCTGTTGAAGTCACCTATTCGGAAGGCTCACAGGACATCAACGCCACGATCAAGTGCCAGCAGAAAACCACGCTGACCGAACTAATCGGCTACCAGTATCTGGATTTCACAGTCACCTCCGGCTCCACCTACGGGATCGGTAATGTCGACGTTTCGTTCGTATTCGACATCTCGGGCTCTATGGGTTGGGATGGCAAGATGGGCGCCTTGAAGGATGCCGCAGAAGATGCCGTCGACGTCCTTCTGCCGACGGGCGCCACCGAAGATATGGGCGATGTCCGTATCTCTATGGTTTCCTATTCCAACTATGTAGATGCAGGTGACTACTTCAAGAAAGTCACGAACCTGAACCCGACTCGCACGTTCACCAACACCTACACCACAACGGAAAGGGTGTGCGTGGAATGGAGACGCAATGGCCGTTGCCGCCGTTACGAATATCAGGACGTTGAGCACACCTCTTCGGAGACCTTCACCAATACCTGTGTCGAGGAACGCCTCGGGTCAGAAGCCTATACGGATGAAGATCCCGGCCCCTTTTCCTGGATCGAGGCCATCGAGCCGACATACGATTCCCGCCGTGATCGCTGGAGCATGGCTTCCTGCAACCCGATCGGCCCTCTTCCGCTGACGGATGACCGGGACAAGCTCAAAGATTATATTAGTAAGCTGAATGCCAATGGCGGCACCGCCGGACATATCGGCATCGCCTGGGGCTGGTATGCCATCTCTCCCCAATGGGACAGTGTCTGGCCATCGGGGTCCGATCCGCTGGAATATGACGCGCCGGACTCTGCCAAGGCCATGATCATCATGACCGACGGTGACTTCCTGAACTGGCACAATACCGGTGAAGGCTCATCCTTCGACCAGGCCAAGAAACTCTGCGACAACATCAAGGAGGAAGGCGTGCGGGTCTATACCGTCGCGTTCAAGGCTCCGTCACAAGGTAAGCAGATCCTCGAATACTGCGCATCGGGTACGGAGTTCGCCTTCAAGGCTGAAAGCGCCGACGAACTGACCGACGCCTACACCAAGATCGCCCAGTCCATTTCGGACCTGCGCATCACCTACTGATCCGGCGATTGGCGGGGCCGCTCAACCGAGCGACAGTCCCGCCAGCTCCCCTTCTTCCCGCCACTGTTTCAGAATGGCAAAATACGGATCGGGCCCGGCGCCATAGGAGAGATCCTGACGGGCGCGCTCGCTCGGCTTGCCTTCATTGTTGTAGTAACCCGGCGTGCATTCCTCCAGGAATTGCTGGCGCAGCATGGCCTTCTCGATGATCGTATCGACCCAGGCCTGTTCGGCCTTTTCCGTCAGTTCGAACCTTCCGGCCTGACGTGCTTTCGTTTCGGCCAGCGTGTAGCCGATCTGCACGGCCTGTTCTGCCAGCAGATGCGGGTAGTTCGCCGTAAAGCCAGCCTGCGCCGGACCCATCACGAACAGGTTCGGGAATCCGTGCACGAACATGCCGTGCAGGCTGCGCATGCCATTCCCCCATGCCTGCGCCAGCGACACACCATCCTCGCCAACCGGATTGTAGCCGGCCCGGCGGGTGTAATCCGTGCCGACTTCGAAGCCAGTCGCATAGATCAGGCAGTCGACCTTGTACTCCTTGCCCTTTACGACCACGCCATGCTCGGTGATGGCATCGACGCCCTGCCCTTCGGTATCGACCAGCGTGACATTGTCCCGGTTGAAGGCCGCGAGATAATCATCGTGGAAACAGGGCCGTTTGCAGAACTGGCGGTACCAGGGCTTCAACGCCTCCGCCGTGGCAGGATCCTTGACGATCTCGTCAACCCGGCCACGCACCTGTTCCATCTTCTTAAAGTCGGCCAGCTCGGCCAACTCAGACAGTTTTTCCGGGGACAGGTCCTTGTTGCCTTCCTGTGTCGCGATATGCAGCAGGTTGCGGATAATGTCCGTCCACCCATCCTGTACCATGTCCACAGGAGCAAACCCGCCTGAAACGAGCGTATTGAAATTCTCCATCCGCGCTTTTTGCCAGCCAGGCTGGAGCGACTTCACCCAGTCCGGGTCTGTCGGCCGATCACCCCGGTAATCCACTGATGAAGGCGTGCGCTGGAACACGTAAAGATGCTTTGCGCCGCGGGCGAGATGCGGGACGCACTGAACGGCGGTCGCGCCGGTACCAATGATCCCGACGACCTTGTCCGAAAGCTTGTCGAGCTCGCCCGAACAATCGCCGCCGGTATAGTCATAGTCCCAGCGGCTGGTGTGGAAGGAGTGTCCCTTGAAGGTTTCCACGCCCTGGATGCCCGGCAGTTTTGGCCGGTTCAGTGGACCATTCGACATGACCACGAATTGCGCGGTGAAATCGTCACCGCGATTGGTCAGCACCTGCCACGCGTTCTTTTCCTCGATCCAGTTGAGCCCGGTGATCTCCGTACCCAGAAGGGCATTTCGGTAGAGATCATAGTGCCGGGCGATACGGCGGGAGTGCTCAAGGATTTCCGGCGCGCGGGAATATTTTTCCACCGGCATGTAGCCGGTCTCTTCCAGCAGCGGCAGGTATATATAGCTTTCGATGTCACAGGCGGCGCCGGGATAGCGGTTCCAGTACCAGGTCCCGCCAAAGTCACCGCCCTTCTCGATCATGCGGATATCGTCGAACCCGGCCTCACGCAGCTTTCCTGCTGCCAGCAGGCCGCCAAAGCCGCCGCCGATGACGCAGACTTCCACATGGTCCGTGGCCGGATCGCGCGGCTCGAATTCGCAATATGGATCGTCGATATAATGGGCAAAGTCACCCACCATGTTCACATATTGCTCATTGCCTTCTGTGCGCAGGCGCTTATCGCGTTCGGCGCGATACTTGTCGCGCAGGGCGTCGGGGTCAAACGCCTCAGGCCGTGCATCATCTGCCATGGCCGTTTCCTCCTGATGTTTCCTCGTCCGGATCTTTTTGCCCGGCTAAATCCAGTTTACCGGAACCGGGTCGCCTGAAACAGGCTGACCCAACGCCAACCTGAGACAGAAATTGTTCCAGCCGCATACGGCCGGCGATATCTCCGCTTGACGGAAAGCGGCGCGCCAGCGAAGGCTCCGCCCCATGCGCCTGCCCCATCCCATCATTCTGGTCTGCATTGCCGTCCTGTGCGGCTGTACGCTCGACGCCACGATGAAGGGCGTCACCCTGGGCGGCACAGGCGTGATCACGGCGACGGCCTGGCGCTATATCCTCGCCTCCATGATCATGGTCGTGCTGTTCCTGGCTGCGCGTCGCCCCATGCCCGGCCTGAAAGCCATCCGCTTTCACACATTGCGGTCGATTGCGCAGGTGATTTCATCGCTCACCTTCTTCTACGCCTTGACACAGATCACGCTCGCAGAGGCTGTGGTGATGGGCTTCACCGCCGCCCTGATGATCGCGCCGATCGCGCGGGTCCTGCTGGGAGAGCGGATGAGTCCGGTCACGGTCGGCGCCTCACTGGTCGGTTTCGTCGGCGCGGCCATCGCGATTTCAGGCGAACCGGCGAGTGCCCCGGCCGCGGGCGTTCGCGCTTACGGGATCGCGGCGATGCTGGTCTCTGCCGTTGGGTATGCCCTGAACATCGTGCTGCTGCGGATGCGCACGAAGGAGGAGGACGCGCTGACGCTGGTGACCTTCATGAACGTGCTGCCCGCACTGTTCCTGATCCCCTTCCTGCCCTTCACCGGCGTCCTGCCGGAGGTGAATGCCTGGCCGAAGCTCGGCGGGGCTGCGGTGGCGGCGGTCGGCATCTGGTCGTTCATGACGTTCGCCTATGCCCGGGCGAAGGCGCAGACACTGGCGCCGTTCGAATATACGGGCCTGATCTGGTCATCCCTGTTCGGTTACGCCTTTTTCCAGGAGATACCGAGCATCCGGCTCTATGGCGGCGCGGCGATCATCATTCTCGCCTGCCTCGTCGTGGCGTTCGAGACGCACTTCACGGCCCGCCGGGAAGCACGCGCTGCGGCCGCCGAAATCGCGCCGTAAGATCTACCAGACCCCGGCATTCTTGAGCGCGGTGTCGAGGTCTGGCGGAATATTCAACGCCGCTTCGCCGGACTTCAGATCACGTGGGGCATCTTCAGGCTTCAGGTATCGCCAGCCCTGAAAGGGACGCTTTGCCTGCGCATAGGTGCGCACCAGTTCCGGGTCGAAGATCAGGGCGCACATGTCCCGGCCCTCGGAGTCCTTTTCCTGACGGATATCGACGATGCGCTGGCGCACGCGGATCGCGCCCTTCACCACCCAATAGATCGACCCGCCGCGCAGGATTTCCTCTGCGCGTTTCGGAAACATGCGAGTGTAGTGCGCCGGATTGGGCGAGGTCTTCAGGTATCGGGCCTGCCACCGGGCAATGTCGTCGACATCTTCGGAACCGACGCTGAGTTTCACCATGTGAATCGTCATGGCGTCAGTCTAGCGCGCGCAGGCCCGGAGGCCAAAGCGACTACTGTATCAGCTGGGCCGACTCGAATTCCTGCTGGGCCTCGTTACTGGCGAAGAAGAATTCCGCCTGCACGATGTTGGCCGAATACCGCCGGTCGATCGTACGGAAGGCTGCGCGGGCCTGCAGGTCGATGGAAAAACCGGACACGTAGCTCATGCCCCAGCGAGGCTCCGTCCGGATGAAATAGGACTGGTCGTAGCGGGTCAGCGTGCCACCTTCAGGACCGGAAACCGGATGCGGCAGCGTGTAGTCGATCCGCAGGAACCGTTCGCCCACAGGGTCCAGCCAGGCCGTCGCGGCGAGGCGCTGGGCGGCCCAGATATCAAACTCCCCGTCATTGCTGGAGGGGCGGTGGTGGAAAGAAACTTTCCAGGCGGCGCCCTTGTCGTCCACCATTACCTGCGGCCCGAGACTGGCACGCAGATCGTCCGGGAACAGGCGCCCATCCGGGGCGGCCTCATTGGCCCATTCGGCAGCGACATTGTCGAGTTCCTCGTCCTCGCCTTCCCAGGCCAGCGCCGTCCAGCGATCCCGTCCCTTCTCGCGCGGGTCAAAGCGGTAGACGCGCCGTGCGTGCGACGATTGCAGCTCCACCGTGAAGGCCGCGCGCAGCGTGGTCGGGGCTTCCGTCGCCTCCAGCGCGGAATTCATCGGACCCGATCCGGTCGCCAGGGTGAAGGTGAGCAGCCAGGCTAGAAACATGACGGTGACGCAATCCTCCGGGCAGGGCTATGCCCGGATTACGGCATCACTACGGCGGATCACGCCGGACTTAGCCATGACCAGGACGGATCATAGCATGCGCCATCAATGATTTACGTGAGTTGAACAGAACTGCCCCCGAAGGCGCAGGCCGTCAGTCCTTGTCGGCATCCTTGAGCGGTACGCCATAGAGTTCCAGACGGTGGTCGACCAGCCGGAAGCCCAGCTTCTTGGCAATCAGCTCCTGAAGCTCCTCGATTTCCTCGGAATGGAATTCGACGACTTCGCCGGTGCGCACATTGATCAGGTGATCGTGATGCTCGTCCGGCACTTCCTCGTAGCGGGCGCGGCCATCGCGGAAATCGTGGGCCTGAATGATCCCTGCATCCTCGAACAGTTTCACGGTGCGATACACTGTAGCGAGCGAGATGGAGGCATCCTGGGCATTGGCCCGGCGGTGCAGCTCTTCGGCGTCGGGGTGATCCGTCGAGGTCGAGAGCACACGTGCGATCACGCGCCGGGGCTCCGTCATGCGGAGGCCCTTCTCAACGCAGAGTTTTTCGAGTCGATCCATGATACGTATTTGCCCTTAGCGCGACGGTAAGTCCAGTTTCTGATGTTGGCTGCGGTCGATGCTGTCAACTCCAGCGAGCCGTGCGAAGCGTGCCAGTTCCGCGTCCAGCCGGGCCTCCCGGGCGGCGGTCCAGGCAATGCCGGCTTCCGGCCAGAGACGCTCCACGCTTAGCGTTCCGGCGGCCCGGTCGGCTTTTACCTCCACCCGGCCAACCATGCGGTCCCCTTCCAGCAGCGGATAGACATAATAGCCCCAGCGGCGTTTGGCCGCCGGGACGAAGATCTCGATCCTGTAGTCGAAGCCGAACAGACGCTGCAGCCGGGCCCGGTCGCGGATTACCGGATCGAATGGGTTCAGGATGCGCAGGCGCGAGGTCGGCGCCGGGGCAGCCTCCAGACGGGCTTCGATGTCTTCCGGGGCGAGCCCGCTCGTCCATTTGCCGTCGGCGCATTCGATTCGCACCGGTACGAGGCGTTTCTGCCGTGCGGCCCAATCCTTTACCTCAGCCAGATCCGCGGCATCCCAGAAACGCTGGATGTCCCCTTCAGAACCAAAGGCAATGCGCGAGAGCGCTTCGCGGCAGAGCCAGTCGACCTGTTCATGATCGGGCGGTTCGTCTTCCCGGTGATGGCTGGGAATCACCCGTTCAGTCAGATCGTAGAATTTGGTGAAATTCTCGCGGTGGGAGGTCGAGAGTGCCCCAGAATACCACATGTAATCCAGCGCCAGCTTGTGCGGCGGGCGGCGCCACATCTCGCGCGGGCCCTCGACCTTCGTGTCGAAAGCCTTGGTGCTGAGCGGGCCTTCCTGCCGGATGCGGTCCACAATCCATGCCCGGCCATCGGCGTCGAGCATGCCGCGGTGCCATTCCCAGCCGCGCACTTTCTTCTCCAGCCGCCGGAACTGGCGGCGCCAATTGGGATAGAACTCCATCGGGATCACGGAGGCGTCGTGCGTGAAATGCTCGAAGACGCCGCGTTCCTTGCGCATGAGCTTTTCGAGCATGGGCTCGCGATAGTTCTGGTTGCGGGACCAGAGGATGTGGTGATGCGCCCGCGAGACGACGCGGATGGAGTCAAGCTGGACGAAACCCAGGTCGCGGATGAGCGCCGCCAGGTCCAATGGCCCTGTCGGTGTGGCCGACAGGCCCTGTGCGTGCAGCCAGAGACGGCGGGCATCCCGATTGCGGATTTCGAGCGGTGCCGAGGTCATCTACTCATCACTCGAACAGTGTCAGCTGGCCGCCGTCGGGATAGACGCCTTCGCGGGCCAGTAGCTCTTTCTTGGTCAGCAGGCCGCCTGGTGCGGAGAAGCCGCCCATCCAGCCATTGGCCCCCAGCACGCGGTGACACGGCACGATCACCGGCCAGGAATTGCGCCCCATGGCCAGACCGATGGCCTGTGCACCGTTCGGCCGGCCAATCGTAGCTGCCAGTTCGCCATAGGTGACCGTCTTGCCCCAGCCGACCTTGCGCAGCGCATCATAGGCCGCCCGGTCGAAGGCGGAATGCCGATCCATGTCGAGCCGGAGGCCGTCAAAGCTGGTCGGCCCACCCGACAGGAAGGTCTTCAGGGCTGTGATCACTTCGGCGATCTCCGGCGGCACGTCCGCTTCCTTCACCAGATCGGCGCCGTGGCGTGTGATGCGCGCGACAGTCTGTTCCGGATCGGATTCCGGCAGCTGCACACCGGTCACCCCTGCCTCGGTCCAGGCAAGGCCGCACCGGCCGATCGGTGTATCAAAATGGGACGCCCACTCCTTGAACATAGAGAGAACATTTCTCAGAACGAGATATGAGTCCATCCCTGCTGGGAACAAATGGCGATCAGGCGAGGTGTTTTGCGAAGAAATCGAGCGTCCGGCTCCAGGCAAGCGTCGCGGCAGCCTCATCGTAGCGAGACGTCGTGTCATTATGGAACCCGTGATTCACGCCCTCATAGAGGTACACTTCGTACGGTTTGCCCGCCGCGTTGAGCGCATCCTGGTAATTTGGCCAGCCGGCATTCACCCGGTCGTCCAGCCCGGCGAGGTGGATCTGCAGCGGCACTTCCAGCCTGGCTGCGTCCTCCACGCTCGGCCAGCCGCCATAATACGGCACCGAACAGGACAGCCAGGGCTGCTTCACCGCCATCAGATTGGTGATCGCCCCGCCGAAGCAGAAGCCGGTGATGCCCACCTTGCCATTGGTCGCTTCATGATCGCGCAGGTACTCCGCCCCGGCCATGAAATCGGCCAGCATTTTCCCGCTGTCACGCTGCGCCTGAAGCGTGCGGCCGTCATCGTCATTACCGGGATAACCGCCGAGTGGGTAGAGCGCATCCGGCGCAAAGGCGACATAGCCGGCCTTTGCCGCGCGCCGGGCGACATCCTTGATATGCGGGTTCAGGCCCCGGTTTTCGTGCACGACCAGAACGCCGGGCAGCACGGCGCCGCCTGCGGGGCGCACGAGATAGCCGGCCATTTCGCCTGCCCCCTCGGGCGAACTGTAGGTGACCATTTCGGCATCAAGCCCGCCATCGCTCTCAGACGTCTGCTGTTTCGAATAGTCGGGCATGACGCAAGCCGCGAGCGAAGCGACACTTAGTCCGCCTACCGCATACTTTCCCAGGCCCTCAAAAAAGCCTCGCCGCGACAGGTGTCCGTGGCAATACTGGTCGTAAAGGTCGAACACGCCCTGAGGAATTTTTTGCGGGATATCTACCTGTTTGATGTCATCTGCCATTCGCGCGTCCTCCTGCTGCTGCGGGGATGGTAGCGCAGATGCAGGATTTGGATAGGGCGAAGCGATCACTTCTGTGTGGGGGCGCCCTATTGTGTCAGAGGCCCATCTTGCGGGACATCAGCACGGCATCGACCGGCACATCACGCCCGGCGGTGTAGTAGCGGGGCCGCCTGCCATCCTCAGTGAAGCCGAACCCGCGATAGAGCGCGCGGGCCGGCGCGTTGTCCTCGGCCACATCCAGCGTGATGCGGGAGACGCCGCGCTCGCCCAGCCGGTTGATGAGCGCGGAGATCAATGTGGCACCGAGACCCTTGCGGCGGTGCTCCGGCGCGGTGGCCACGGTGAGAATGTCGCTCTCGCCGGCTATGGTCTGTGCCATGGCGAAGGCGACAAGCTCCCCATTCAGCTCCACACCCAGCGTCAGGATGGAGGTGTCCAGCAATAGGCCGCGAAACGATATGGCGCTCCAGGGGTCGTCGAAGCAACGCATGTGCAGCTGGCTCATGCGCCCCGCATCTTCCGCACGCAGGACGATCACAGGGTGGGTCACTTGCGCGGCTCCGGCAGGGTCGCGTCGGGCTCGCGCGCATAGACCGGAGACGGAGGATGTGCCGCCGGATCGAACTGCCCACCCTTGATCGCCGCCGTGATGGCGGACGGCACGAGAGGGCGCAGGTCCAGTCTGTCTTTCAGGTCTCCGAGGGCATCGGCATTGTCCATGAAGATCGGCGCGTGGAAGCCTTCCAGCATGGGCAGCAGCTGTTCAAGACGCAGTTCCAGCACGTCGGCAATACCCTGCCCCTCGTTTACGCCCTGGATCCACCACGTCTGGTCCGGCGGGCGTTTCTGCCCGGCAAGGCAGCCCATCACCGTGCCTTCCATGCCGGAGGGAACAGCGGCTTCTAGGCTCGTTACACCGACACAATCGGCCCCCGTCACCAGTGCCAGGCCGCGCGCATAGGCAACGCCGATGCGGATGCCGGTGAAACTGCCAGGGCCGGTGACGACGGCGATGCGGTCCACCTGTTCCAGCGTCACGCCCTCATCGTCGAGCAGGCGCTGGACGAGGGCCGGCAGATGCTTGTCCTGGCCGCGCGCCATCACCTCGCGCGCATCGGCGAGGATCTCACCATCGCGCACAAGTGCCACCTCCATGGCGGTAAAAGCGGTGTTCAGCCCCAGGACCAGCATCGTCTCGCCCGCCTAGAGGATGCGGCAGGCCTCGTCGAATGCCAGGCGCGGCGAGCGGTCGAAGATCGTCGTGCGGTCGCCATGGCCGATATTGCAGATGAAGTTCGCCTTCCAGTTCTTCATCTCGCCGTCCTGGCTTTCGAAGAACTCCTTGTTGACGCCCGCGGCGTCGAAGCCGGACATCGGGCCGCAATCGAGGCCGAGCGAGCGGGCCGCCAGCATGAGGTAAGCGCCCTGCAGCGTCCCGTTCCGGAAGGCGGTCTCTTCCTTGATGTGGTGGAACCAGTCTTTCGCTTCCGGGGCATGCGGGAAGAGTTTCGGGATCTTCTCGTGGAACTCCATGTCGTGAGCGACGATCACCGTCCACGGAGCTTTCTGCGTCTTCTCACGATTGCCTTCCGACATCAGCGGCACCAGGCGCGCCTTGCTCTCTTCGGAGCTGATGAAGACGAACCGCGCCGGCGAATTGTTGGCGCTGGTCGGGCCGAGCTTTGCCAGGTCATACACCGCCCGGATCAGGACTTCCGGGACATCTTCCTCGCGCCAGCCATTATAGGAGCGCGCGTCGCGGAAAATCACGTCCAGGGCATGGTCGTTCACAGGGTGGGCCATCAGGTCAGTCCTTTTGCTTTTGGGTATGCGGCCTGTCTTCGCGCAGGCCGTCAAGAGGGCAGATTGCGCCTAGAGAACGGCTTCAACCGCCGTCACTTCCGGAACGTAAGTCTTCAGCATGTTCTCGATGCCCTGCTTCAGCGTCATCGTCGATGACGGGCAACCGGCGCAGGCGCCGCGCATGGAGAGATGTACAATACCAGTGTCCGGCTCGAACCGGTGGAAGATGATATCGCCTCCATCTTGAGCCACGGCCGGACGCACTCGCGTCTCGATCAGCTCACGGATTTCCTCGACGATCTCAGCCGCCTCGCCTTCATAGGTCACATCGGCTTCGGCGGAGGCTGACGGCTCGGCACCGTCTTCCACGACCGGCAGGCCGGCCATGTAATGGTCCATGATTGCGGCCAGCACCATCGGCTTCACGTGCCGCCAGTCCTTGTCTTCGGCCTTGTTGATCGACACGAAATCGCTGCCAAGGAAAACACGTTCGACCCCGTCGACCTGGAACAGCGCACGGGCCAGCAGGCTGATGCGCGCGCTGGTCACGTCCGGAAAATCGAACGGGCCTCGGTCGCCTGCCACTTCGTGTCCCGGCAGGAACTTGATCGTATCGGGGTTGGGAGTCGGTTCGGTCTGAATGAACATCGCCGCCTGCCCTTTCTGTCAAAAGCTTCACCTGCGCAACAGATGGCGCGGACAAGCAGTCGTATCAAGGGCCGAAAGGCTTAAGACGCGGGTCTCAGTTGGCCGTGCCGGTCACAGCCGGGTCGAGCTGGGCCACTTCTTCCTCTGCCGGGGGAAGTGGCTGTTCGAGGCGTTCGGCCAGTTCTTCGGAGGTGCGCTGGGCATCGCGCAGGAAGAAGCCGAGGCTGGCGAGGTGGTTCGCCATGATGGCGCCATCGCCTTTCTGGTTGGAGACGACCAGCGGACGGATCTGGGCGGCACGGGTCCAGGCCGCTTCGGCCTTGTCATAGGCAGCCATCGTGTCGGCATCGGCGAGGCTGTCGCGATCGGCGCGGCGAGCCGCTTTCAGCATCTGCAGGGCAATGTGCGCGCGGGCCTTCGCGGCATAAAAAACGCGGATGTCCTGCTTGGAGGCCGGCCAGCCTGTCGATTCCTGATAAATCTGGGTGGAAAGGTCGTCCTGATCGGCGACCGCCCAGCCTGCGAACATGCGGGCTTCATCGGCGGCCAGTACCCGGCGGTCGGCCACAGTGACGAGACCGCGGCTGGCGCGGGAGTCGAACCGGTTCAGGGCTTCGGCGGCAGCCGTCATGCGCGGACGCATGTCTTCGCCGGGAATGCCCTTCAGCAGGCGCGAAGCGGCGATGAGGTCCGCATCCGGCTCACCATTCTCGTCCGGCACGGCAGCAGCGGCCATGCGGGTAAATTCGGAAAGGCCATCGGCCGTGGCTTCCTGCCAGGCGGGCATGGCCGTCAGGCGGGCCTGCGGGTGCCAGTTCGGCTTGTCGTCGGCCCAGCCCTTCCCTTCCAGTTCGCGTGCGATCTTGGTGATCGCGATGCCGGATTCCGGGAAGGCCCATTTCTGGCCGTCTGCGAAGACGATGTCCGAGTCGTCGATCTTGTGGGACATGACCGCCGAGAACGGATAGGCGCCCACCAGTGCGAGAAAGAGGCTCAGCTTGAAGAGGAAAATGGTTCGCCGCCAGAGACCGCGGAAGAAATCCATGATCGGATGCGGCTCTGCCTCATCCAGTTCTCGCAGGTCTTCTGCTGTCACCTCGTTCGGGTCTGGTCCCTCTTCGAGATAGGCAGCGTGCAAACGGCTGTCGAAGGCCATACTCTACATTTCCCCGGCTCTGGCGCGGTGTTGCATTCACAACACTATGCGTTCAATTGTGGCATTTTAACAGCTCATTAACTGTTAAATGTCCGCAACCTGCAGCCGTGCACGCAAATGCCGCGCCAGACGGGTCGGAGATGTCAGATTTGAAGGCACACAGGAGCTGTCCGCCATCGGATCAAGCGATATTCAGTCCCCGAGTCCCTTGACGTCAGCGCTGGTGACCAGCGTCTGCGACGTGCCATCCGAATCGCGGAACTCCAGGGAGAGATCGACCGTGTCGCCTATGGCGATGGCCGGATCGACACCGAACAGCATGAGGTGGTTTCCGCCCCGCTGAAGCACGACAGGCTCGCCTTCGGAGACCGTGAAGCTCTCGACCTGACGCATCTGCATGACGTTGTCTTCCATGGTCATAGTATGCAGCTCCACCCGGTCAGCTACATCGGTAGAGGCGCCGACCAGTTCCACCGGGGCACCCGTGACGTAGGCCATCAGACCGCCGGCGGCGACGTCGCGTCCTTCAGCGGGCTTCACGATGAAGGCGTCCTTGACCTCGATCACGGACTCACCTGCCGGCGCATCGGCCGGACCGGAACAGGCCGCCAGCAACAGGGCGGCGGGAATCAGGGTGCGAAGCAGCATGTCGCTCATCCTTTCAGAACTGATGCGCCAAGTCGTAGCCGGAAGGCCGGACGGGTCAATGTGCCGGAATGGCACGCTTGCCCGTCAGGCTAATATCAGGGCCGCCAGTAACCGACGGCGCGGCGCACCTCTTCCATGATCGGCGCGGCGATCGCGTCTGCCCGCTCCGCTCCGTCTTTCAGGATGGCGTCGATGCCGGACTGGTCCGCGAGGATGTCGCGATAGCGCTGCGTGATCGGCGCGAGATGGGCGACCATGACGTCGGCCAAGGCCGGCTTGAACACGCCGAAGCCCTTGCCGCCATATTCGGCCAGAACTTCTTCCACGCTCTGCCCGCTCACGGCGGAGTAGATGCCGACAAGGTTCTCGACTTCCGGGCGGCCTTCGAGGCCCTTCGGTTCAGATGGCATGTCGCCTTCAAGGTCGGTCTTCGCCTTCTTGATCTTCTTGGCGATCAGGTCGGCATCGTCGACCAGGTTGATGCGCGATAAGTCCGACGGGTCGGACTTCGACATCTTCTTGGTGCCGTCCTTCAAGCTCATGATCCGCGCGCCGGGGCCCTTGATCAGCGGTTCCGGCAGCGGGAAGAAGCCGGGCACATCGTATTCGCGGTTGAAGCGATCGGCGATGTCGCGGCTAAGCTCGAGGTGCTGCTTCTGGTCCTCGCCCACGGGGACGTGGGTCGCCTTGTAGGCCAGGATGTCTGCGGCCTGCAGGACCGGATAGGTGAAGAGGCCCACTGAGGCCCGCTCGGCATCCTTGCCGGCCTTGTCCTTGAACTGGGTCATCCGCTCGACCCAGCCCATGCGCGCAACGCAGTTGAACACCCAGGCGAGCTCGGCATGCGCCGGCACGGAGGACTGGGCGTAGACGATCGATGTCTTCGGGTCGATGCCACACGCGATGAAGGCCGCTGCGATCTGGCGGGTCTGGTCAGCCAGCACGCCCTTCTCCACCGGCATGGTGATGGCGTGCATGTCCACGACGGCATAGACACAGTCCCAGCCGTCATTCTGGAGGTCGACGAACTTCTTCAGCGCGCCGAGATAGTTGCCGAGGTGGAGGTTACCGGTCGGCTGGATACCAGAGAAGACCCGCTGAGGGCCGGTGTATTCGGATGTGTTCGTGTCAGTCATGCGCAAGCGCTGTAGCCGATTTACCTAGCGGCGCAAGGCCTGCGTGATGTCGCGGGGTCGGATAGCGCCCGTCAGGAAGGCTGCAACTGCGTAGATCAGGCCGCCCGCGAGGATCACAATTGCAGCCGCCAGCGCCCGCGAGTCGATGATATTGTCCCGCAGCCACTGGAAATTATGCACCATGAACCAGACAGACCCGGCCATCAGGCCGCTGGCAATGAGGGCCCGCAGCGTGCGCGACACCAGCACCGGACCTGGCCTGTACCAGCCACGACCCGCCAGCGTCGTGGCGAGCAGCAGGGCATTCACCCAGGCGGCTACGGAAGTGGCGATGGCGAGGCCGATAAAGCCCAGCTGTCCCTGCCCGTTCAGCCAGAAGAACAGGCCGGCGCCAAGCGCCGTGTTG
Source organism: Hyphomonas sp. GM-8P (assembly GCF_003263315.1). NCBI lineage: Bacteria > Pseudomonadati > Pseudomonadota > Alphaproteobacteria > Hyphomonadales > Hyphomonadaceae > Hyphomonas > Hyphomonas sp. GM-8P. The sequence continues at coordinate 114,359 of NZ_AWFE01000061.1, read as the reverse complement.
ATGGCCACTGAAATCAGGGCGAACTGCATCGGGGTCTTGGTGTCTTCGCGGGCAAAGAAAGCCGGGGCCAGAACTTTGATCAGAACGAAAGCCGGCACGCCCCAGGCAAAATGGAACAGCGCCCCGCCGGACGCTTCGGCATCCGACTGCAAGAAGGCCCCGCGCACGAAGAAGGCCTCGATCAGGAACACCGGGGCAACGAGCAATGCGGCCGCAGCAGGAAGGGTCAGCGCCATGGCGAGGCCGATGCCTTCATCCATCGTCGCCTGGCTGGAGGCATGATCCTCGCTGCGCGCGGCCCGGCTGAGGCGCGGCAGGATGGCGACGCCGACCGCCACACCGACGAGGCCGAGCGGCAGCTGGTAAAGCCGGTCAGCCGTGTAAAGCCATGACTTCGCTGCCTGTTCGAAACTGGCGAGCGACTGGCTGACGATGATGTTGATCTGGGTACCCGACGCCGCGATCGTGCCGGGCACGGCGAGCGCCATGACTTTCTTCACCGCAGGCGTGATGCGCGGCCAGCCGATCAGGCCGAGGCGGACTTTCTGGCGGCTGACGCCCCACCAGAGCAGCGCCACCTGCAGCACGCCCGCGATCAGCACGGCGACGGCGGCCGCCTTGGAAACGACCTCCGGCACATCGGAGATCAGCGCCGCCGGGATGAGGCAGAGGTTCAGCAGTGTCGGCACACCGGACGACAGGATGAAGCGCTGACCGGAATTCAGCACGCCGGAGAGCAGCGCCGCCAAGGCCATGCAGGTGAGATACGGCATGGTGATCCGTGTCAGGAGCACAGCCAGATTGTAGTGGACATGGTCGTCGGCCTGTCCACCATGGATGATCAGCAGCACCCAGGGCATGAAGATCTGCGCCAGAATGGTGAGCGCCGCGGTGAAAGCGAAGAGGACGCGCATCGCCTCCTGCGCCACGGCCTGCGCCGCTTCCGGCCCTTCGGCCTCCAGCGTGCGGGCATAGGTCGGCACGAAGGCGGAGGCGAACGCGCCTTCGGCGAAAATGCGGCGGAACAGGTTCGGAAATTGCTGCGCCGTCACCCAGGCATCGTTGATCGGCCCGGCGCCGAGCTTTGCCACCAGCAGGATATCCCGCGCAAAGCCGAGGATACGGCTGCCCAGTGTCAGCGAGGATTGCACGAGGGTGTTGCGGGCGATGCTCATGCGGCCTGTCGTGCAGAGGTTCTCAGAAACTGTCTACGGCCCGCGATCGGCGCAGCTTTCGGGCCGGCGTGTGCGGGGCATCCGGTTCATGACGGCCCAATACGTCGAGAAGCTGTTCACGCAGGGACTCTTTGAGGGCAGCGTCCGCTTCCAGCTTCCGCCCGTCCTCGGTCTGCACGTAGAAGGCATCGAACATGCGTTCGCCGAACGAGCCCACGTGGGCCGAGTGGATCGAAACGCCGGCATCGGCCAGGCAGTTCGCCACATCATAAAGCAGCGCGGGCCGGTCACGCCCGGCAATGTCGATCACTGTATGGTCTGCAGACAGGTCGTCGCGGATCTGGACAGATGGATGCACCAGGAAGGCGGCCTGTCGACGGCCCATGCGTTCGCGCACAGTGATGTCGCCCGGCTCCCCGGCGAGCACCTTTTGCAGGGCGGCTTCCAGCCGCTGCAGGCGGGCCGGATCGTCCTTGCCGAACGGTTTGTCCTGGATGTCGTGAAGCATGAACACGTCGATGATGCCGCCTTCGCGGCTAGTGTAGACCTGCGCCGCGATAATGTTCGCGCCATTGTGAGCAAGCGTTCCGGCGAGGTCTGCGAACAGGCCCGGGCGGTCGGCGCCGGACACGAACAGCGCCATCGCACCGCCTTCAAGCGAGAGGCGATGATGAACCTGGTCGCCGCCGCCATTCAGCGCCTCCGCATGCCAGGCAAGGTCTTCAATGTCGAAGCCGGTCCAGTAGGCCGTTTCCATTTCCAGCATCAGAGCCGGAACAGTGCCCAGCCGGTCGAGCAGTTCCTGCCGGCGGCGCTCGGCGCGGGCTTCCAGCTCGGCCAGCACGCCGGCCTCATCTGTCCGTCCGCCACGCAGGGCCGCGGCCGTGTTGTGATAGAGGTCCGTCAGCAGCTGGCCTTTCCAGGCGTTCCACACGCCGGGGCCCACCGCCTTGATGTCTGCGATGGTGAGAATGTAGAGCAACCGCAGCCGCTCCAGCGAGCCGACCATCTCTGTGAATTTCGTCACGGTCCGCGGATCGGAAATATCCCGCTTCTGCGCCGTCTCGCTCATTTCCAGATGGTGGCCGACCAGCCAGGCCACAAGTTCGGTTTCGTCTTCCGACAGGCCGAGGCGTTCACAGGCCTTGCGGGCAGTTTTCATGCCGGCGATCTGCTGATCGCCTTTCCCCTTGCCGGTATCATGCAACAGCATGGCGAGGTAGAGCGCGCGGCGGTTCTCGATCAGGTCGAAAAGTTCTGTGACCAGTTTGATCGGATGCGCGTCGCGGCCATGCTCCATCTCGGAGATGGCCTCGACTGCACGGATCGTATGCTCATCCACCGTGTAGTGATGGTACATGTTGAACTGGGTCTGCGCGACGATGCCGCCGAATTCCGGGATTGCCCGGCCGAGGATGCCGGCTTCGTTCATCCTGCGCAGGATGAGGCCCGGATCATCCCCGCCCAGAATGGCGTCGAGGATCAGTTCCTGCGCTTCCGGTCTCTCACGCACCCGCTCGTTGAGGGCCCGGAGGGCCCGGGTCAGCAGGCTCAGCGCCTGCGGATGTATGTCCTTGCCCTCGTCGCGCGCCACGATGAACAGGCGCAGCATATTGAGCGGGTCGGCCCGCATGGCCTTCTCGTCCTGGACATTGATCCGGCCATTATCGAGGATGAAGCCCGGTTCATCCAGCTCCACCGGGCCGCGCACCGGCAGGAAGCGGCGCAAGCCTTCCGGCTTTTTCTTCTGGTCTGCTTCCAGCTTCGCCGCCAAGATGCGCGTCAGGCCGCCGACATCCTTGGTGACGAGGAAATAGCGCTTCATGAAGCGTTCCACGCCCTGCTGCCCGCGCCGGTCGCGATAGCCCATGCGGGCGGCGATTTCCGGCTGCAGGTCAAAGCTGAGACGTTCCTCCGCACGGCCCGTTACGAAGTGAAGATGGCAACGCACCGTCCACAGAAAACGTGCGGCGCGAATGAAGACGGAATATTCATGATCCGTGAACGGACCGGCCTGCATGACATCTTCCAGCGTGTGGCCGCCATAGGTCTGCTTGGCGATCCAGTAGAGCGTCTGCAGGTCGCGCAGGCCGCCCTTGCCTTCTTTCAGATTGGGCTCGACCACGTAACGTGCATCACCCTGCCGGGAATGGCGGGCATCGCGTTCGGCCAGCTTGTCGGCAATGAATTGCGCATCGCGCCCCTTCACGGCGCCCTCGTGGAAGGCGGTCAGCATTTCTTCGGCCAGCGCCTCGTCGCCGCAGATGTAACGGGCATCCAGAAGGCTCGTTTTGATGGTCACATCTTCCAGCGCCAGCTTCACGCAGTCGTTCGGCGTACGGAACGCATTGCCAACCTTCAGCCCCATGTCCCACAGGGCGTAGAGCATGTACTCCACCACGCTCTCGGTGTGCGGGCTGACCTTGTAGGCGCGCAGGAACAGGAGGTCCGTATCCGAGGACGGCCCCATCACGCCGCGACCATAACCGCCGGTCGCCATGATGGTGATCCGCTCGGCCTCTGTCGGGTTACGGGCCCGGTGAACGTGCGTGGTGGTAAAGTCGTAGAGCGCGCTGATCACCTCGTCCTGCACGGCAGAGAGGAGCCGCGCCGTGTCCAGCCCGTCGGCCCCCTGCTGCAGGCGCTCCTGCGCGATCATGCGGCCGCGGAACATGGCCCCGTGCAGCAGGTCCAGCGCCGCCTTGCGGGCGGCCTGCGGGTCACCGAAATTGTCGAGCGCAGCTGCGGTGAGCTTCACGCGCAGGGCGCGGCCATCGATGATGTTCGAGATGCGCCATTTCCCCGGCCGGCGCAGAAGCGGGCTGCGGGTTTCGAGGAGCGTCGGGGCCTTGGTGGGCGGTATGTTCATGGGGGCTGTCTATAGCAGGTTCCGGGGCGGGTTCTATGCACCCTTTTCCACACGGACCGGCAGGATGCGGGACTTCTTCACAACTCCATAGGCAAAACTGGTCTCGATGGAGGCGATTCCCGGCAGTTTCTGGATCGTGTGGCGCACCAGCTGCTCATAATCATCAAGGCTGCGGGCGACGATTCGCAGCTCGTAGTCCGCCCCGCCCGTCATCAGATAGCAGTCCAGAATCGCGTCGGTTTCCGCGATTTTCTTCTCGAAAGCCTGCACGTTTTCCTGCGAATGATTGGCGAGGCGGATGCGCACCAGGCAGGTGATGGGATAGCCGCAGGCCTTCTGGTCGACGAGGGCAGTGTAACCCTGGATCACCCCGGCAGCCTCCAGATTGCGCACGCGGCGCAGGCAGGGCGAAGGCGAGAGGCCCACTTCCTCGGCCAGTTCGAGGTTGGTGAGGCGTCCATCGCGCTGCAGGGCGCGGATAATTCTGGCATCTATGGCATCCATACACGACTGTATTGGCATATTCTGCCAATCTGCAAGCAAAAGACGACGCAGTTCGGCACCTTTCGCCCACAATCCCATGGTAGAATCTCCTTAAAGATGGAGATCCCCATGGCATTCGATGCGACCCGCCCTTTAGGCCCCGCCACCCGCGCCATTCATCATGGCTACGACCCGGCTAAAAACGACTATGCGCTGACACCGCCGGTACATCTGACGTCGACCTTCGCCTTTCCGGACGCGCAGACGGGCGGCGCGCTGTTTGCCGGTGAGGCCGAAGGCCACATCTATTCCCGCATCTCGAACCCCACTGTCGCCCTGCTGGAAGACCGGATCGCCAGCCTCGAAGGCGCCGAAGCGGGCCTCGCCACTGCCAGCGGCATGGGCGCCATCAGCTCCCTCATGTGGACGCTGCTGAAGCCAGGCGACGAGATCATCACCGACCAGACGCTCTATGGCTGCACGTTTGCCTTCATGCGCGACGGCCTCTCGCGTTTCGGCGTGAAGATCACCCATGTCGATCTGCGCGACCCGGCAAACCTCTCCGCCGCGATCAGCGAGAAAACGCGGATCGTCTATTTCGAGACGCCAGCAAACCCGAACATGCGGCTTGTCGACATTCGCGAAACGTCCCGCATCGCGCACGCGGCCGGCGCGCTTGTGGTAGTGGATAACACCTATGCCTCTCCCCTGCTGACCCGGCCGATCGAACTCGGCGCCGACTTCGTCGTCCACTCGGCCACCAAATATCTGGGCGGGCACGGTGACCTTGTGGCGGGCATGGTGCTCGGCCGCACTGAGGCCATCAAGGACGTCCGCATGATCGGCGTGAAGGATATGACCGGCTCCGTCATGTCGCCCTTCAATGCGATGTTGGTGATGCGTGGACTGAAGACCTTGCAGCTGCGCATGGCGCGCCATTGCGAGAGCGGACAGTACGTAGCCGAATGGCTGGAAGCCCAGCCGGGCGTGGAGAATGTCTACTATCCGGGCCTCGCCAGCCATCCGCAGCATGACCTCGCCACGCGCCAGATGGACGGCTTCGGCGGCATGATCGCATTCGAGCTCGCGGGCGGTTACGAGGCGGGCATCGGGATGATGAACCGGCTGCAGCTGATCCGCCGCGCCGTCAGCCTCGGCGATGCCGAAACGCTGATCCAGCACCCGGCCAGCATGACCCATTCGACCTATACGGAAGAAGAACGCCTCGAACATGGCATCAGTAATGGCCTGATCCGCCTCTCCGTCGGATTGGAGGATGTCGAGGACATCCTGGCAGACCTCGAAGCGGCGCTGGCCTAAGCCCTACTCAACCGGGCTTTCTTCATCCAGCAGGTCGGCTTCCTTGCTGCTGGCGCGTTCGGCGGCGACTTTTTCGTCGATCGTATTGTCCGCGGCGACGTCGGCGGCCTCGCTCGTGTCGACGGGGGCTTTCGGGCGTGGCGGCGCTTGCGGCGGCCGGGCGGCTGCACCGGGTGCCGGCTTCGTGCTTTTCAGCGCGTCTTCTACGCCGCTGTCGAAGCGGACGCGGTAGATCGGCTCCGGCAGGGTGAAGCCACCTTCCTCCAGTGCATCCTTGGTCGCCGCGATGGCGAGGCCTCGGGCCTTGCCGAAATTCGTCTCCCGCTGGTCGACCCACCCCATGAAGCGCAGCACGATATTGGAATCGCCGACCGTCTGGATGAAGGCCTCCGGCTCCGGCGTCTGCAGGATGAAGGGCAGCGCCTTCATCCGGTCGAGGCCGAGTTGCATAGCCGCGACCGGATCGTCGGCCGCATCCACACCGAGATCGAACTGGAACCGGCGTTCCGGATTGCGGGTATAGTTCAGGATCACTGCCTTGAACACGGTAGAGTTCGGGATGCGCAGATGATTGCCGTCCAGCGTCATCAGGACGGTGGAGCGGGAGGTGAGCCGCATCACCTTGCCTTCATGCTGGTCGATGACGACATGCTCGTTCGCGCGAAAGGGCTGGCGTACACTGAGCATGATGGAGGAGATGTAGTTCTCCAGCGTGTCGCGCACGGAGAAGCCGATGGCGAGGCCGATCACGCCCGCCCCGCCGAGGATCGTGCCCATCATCGCCGTCGCGCCAAGAATGTTCATCGCCGCAATCAACGCGACCAGCAGCATCACGATGCGGAATGCGCCGGAGACGAGCTCCACCAGGAATGGGTTGGGCAGAATGAGGCGCCAGAAGCTGCGCCATGAGGCGAGCAAATGCCCGAAAAGCACAATGACCAGGAACACGCCCAGCGACACGCCGTAGAGCGGCAGGGCGCGGTAGACTTTCTGCAAGCGGCCGGACGGATCTCCGAAGATCGATGTGGAACTGTCCTCCACCGCGAGGCGCCGTTCGATCTGGTTCTCAACCGTGACGACGCCATTCACGCGCAAGGCAATCTCCTCGGCGCGGGTGACGGCGGCACTGCTGGCCACTTCCCCACCCAGCGTCACGACGCCATGGTTCACCTCCACAGTCACCCGGCGCAGCGTCGCGATCTCGGCAAAAATTTCCGAGATGCGCGTTTTGATCTCCGCATCGCCTGCCTGCGGCGGGGGCGTCTGGATGGCGGGGGTCGGGTCTGTCGGCGGCTCAGGTGCCTGCGCCAGCGCGGCCGGGCTCATCAGGACGAGGCAAAGCACAATCAAGCCGGCGAAGAGCCAGCCCGTCAGCACGGCGGGAACGCCGGTCAGGTTTGAACGCGAATTCACTCTCCCAGAATACACGAGACGCAGAAAGGTTCCATCCGCGGCGGCAAGGACGAGCCAACAACTTTGAACTTATTCCCTGACCAGAGTGGGGAATTGGCGAGAGCGATGCATTTCCTCTTGTCCCCGAGCAGTTCGGCACCGACTGTTGGCGGTCCAGATTCTTTCCTCACCCGTCTGCATCCAAATAGCTGCCTCGCGGCATCCGCCTCATGTTCGCCGAACTTCAGGCGGGAGCAAACGCAGAGGGACTTCCAGATCATGAACACCTTTTCGAACCGCGAGCGCTCCAAAGCGCTGGCGGAAGTTATTGCCGTCGTGGCTATCGCGTTTCTTTCCAAGGCCGCGCTCGATCATTTCTTCTGGCGGTTTTCCGGTCCTGTTTCTCTCATCACGCTGCTGGTTCTCCTGACCGTCTATCTGCGACGCCGGGGCATATACTGGTCAGGCATGGGACTGCGCGCAGTTCCGGGAGCGAAGAGCAAATGGCTCATGATGCCTCAGACCCTGCTGGGCATCGTCGCGATCATCGTTACCGGCGTTGTTACGCAAGTGGCCTTGCAAGCCATCGGAATTGAGCCCCTGCCAGAAGGTCAGGACGCGGCAACGGATCGCTTTACTGGCATCGCCGGAAACCTGCCAGTCTATCTGATGTGGCTTGCCATCGGCATCGTCAGCGGCGGACTAGCAGAAGAAATGTTCTTCCGCGGCTATCTCATCACGCGGCTGCAGACAGCCTTCAAAGGCCTGCCTCTGGCACCTGTTCTGGCTGTCTTCATCGCAGGGCTGATCTTCGGATATGGTCATTTCTATTATCAGGGCCTCAGCGGATGGATCACGACGGGCATGATCGGGGCCGTCATCGGCGGCCTGTTCCTGCTTTACAAGCGAAACCTCTGGCCCCTGATCATCGCCCACGCCTGTGTTGACGCGCTCGGCATCACCGGCATGTACATGGGATGGGATATCTAGCCGCGCGTGGAGCGGCCCGAGCGGACTATTTCACCACCTCGAACTCGTCCCCGAACCAGAGGGGGGAGTTGGCGAGGTCGATGAACTTCTTCTCGTCCTCCAGGAGTTCCCTGCCGGCTTTCGCCGCCGCCTCGCTGGTATTGGCGGCCATCGCCTCTTCGCTTTCGAACCAGAGTTCGGCGACGCCGTCATAGGAAGGCGGCCCGCCGCGGCTGGCCTGCATACCCGCATTCATTTCATCGTACGCCGTATGGTTCTAGACATAGCGGAGGATGCCGAGCACCTCCGCATGCTTGGCCACTAGCGGGGCGTGGGTCTCCCGCCAGTAGGTCTGGAACTCCTCCCGCGTGAGATGCGGTAGGCGCCGCAGACAGAAAGTCAGCTTGATCACAGCAGGTCTCCACCGGCTGCGGCGGCGCTGGTGCCGTCTTTCTTGTAGGCGCGGATCACGTTCTTGCCGGTGATCCACTTGTGCACTTCATCCGGCCCGTCAACGAGGCGCTGGGAGCGGATGTGGGTGTACCAGGCGGCCAGCGGCGTATCGAGCGAATAGCCGAGCGCGCCGTGCAGCTGGATCGCGGTGTCCACCACCTTGTGCACCATATTGGCGAGGAACACTTTCGCAATGCCATTCTCCTGGCGGATGTCCATACCGTTCTCGGCCTTGTAGGCGATGTGCATCAGCATCAAGCGCGCGATGTAGAGCTGGCTGGCACATTCGGCCAGCATGAACTGGACGCCCTGACGGTCTTCCAGCTTCTTGCCGAAAGTCTCGCGGCTGGTGACATGTTCCGTCGCCAGATCAAGTGCGCGCTGGGCCATGGCAACATTGTGCATGCCGTGACGCAGGCGCCCATAAGCAAGCCGGTGCTGGCCCATGGCGAAACCCTGCCCTTCGCCGCCGAGCAGGTTCTCTTCCGGCACGACGAGATTCTCGATTTTCACCTCGGCATGGCCACCGCCCATTTCGGCATAGTGCGGCCCGTGGACCGCCATGGTGGGGATATCGCGAATGATGTTGTAGCCGGGGTTCGGCAGCTCCACGATGAAGGTGGAATATTGCTGGTGGCGCGGCGCTTCCGGATTGGTCTTGGCCATGACGACTGCGATGTCGGCAGCGGTGGCGGCGGAGGAGAACCATTTCTCACCGTTGAGGACGTAGTTGCCCTTGCCGTCTTTCACGGCGGTCGTCTTCATGCCGGTGGCGTCGGCGCCCGCGGCCTTCTCCGTCATGGAATAGCAGATCCGCTTCTCGCCATTGATCAGCGGCTTCAGGTATTTCTCTTTCTGGAAGTCTGTGCCGTGTGCCAGCAGCGTCAGCATGGTGGCATCGTCCGGACCCTGGGAGTTCATGGAGAGCGCGCCGAGATGGCTCTGCCCGAGTTCCATCTGGACCAGTGCGTTGGCGAGCGGCCCGAGGCCCATACCGCCATGCTCGACCGGGAAGAAGGGTAGCCACAAACCCTTCGCGCGGGCCTTGGCGCGCAGCTCGGCCAACACTTCCTTGTAGGGCTTGCCCGCCGCCATCGCCTTCTCGGCGGGGATGCATTCTTCCTGCACCCATTTGCGCACGCGCTCGCGTACTTCTTTCGCCTCTTCCGGTATCGTGAAATCAATCGCCATGTTTCGCTCCCTTGTCTTTTGACGGGGAGGCTAGTGCGGAACGACGCGCCCGCAAGCCTGACTTCGCGTCAGACCCTTTTGAACGTGCCCCTTCTTTCCTGGCACGATCGTGCTTACCTTTGCACCATGACCCATGATCCATCCGGCCATCATGATCACGAACATTCCGGCGGTCACTGCCACCACGACCATGCGGCAGAGCCGGACAAGCCCGACAGCGCCTATGACCATATCCCGCCCGGCTATACCGGCACGGTGTGGACCTGCCCGATGCACCCGCAGGTGCGCGAAACCTCCAACACAGGCTGCCCGATCTGCGGCATGGCGCTGGAAGCTGAAACAGCCACAGCAGAAGAGGACACGTCCGAACTGGATGACATGACAAGGCGTTTCTGGGTCGGTGTCGTCCTGTCCGTGCCATTGCTGGTGCTGACAATGGGCGAGATGATCCCCGGCATCTCCCTGCCCGGCTTCACGAAGACGCCTGCCTTCAACTGGATGCAGGCCATGCTGGCAACGCCGGTCGTCGCCTGGTGCGGCTGGCCCTTCTTCGTGCGCGGCTGGCGCTCCGTCGTGAACCGCAGCCCGAACATGTTCACCCTAATCGCGCTCGGCACGGGCGTCGCCTATTTCTATTCGCTGGCCGCGACTGTGGCACCCGGCATCTTCCCCGACACCCTGCGCGGGCATGACGGGCGGGTTCCGGTCTATTTCGAGTCTGCCGCCGTCATCACCACGCTGGTTCTGCTGGGCCAGGTGCTGGAGTTGCGGGCGCGGCGGGCAACCTCGGGGGCGATCCGCGCGCTGCTGCAACTGACCCCGCCAACCGCCCGCATCGTGCGCGAGGATGGCAGCGAAGAAGACATTGCGCTTGAAAATGTAAAAACCGGCGACCGCTTGCGCGTGCGCCCCGGCGAGAGCGTGCCCGTCGATGGCGAAATCCTCGAAGGCAGCTCCAGCGTGGATGAGTCCATGGTGACCGGCGAACCTGTACCGGTGGAAAAGAGCACGGGCGACAAGGTGACCGGCGGTACCGTCAATCAGACCGGCGCCTTCGTCTTGGAAGCCACTCATGTCGGCGACGAGACGCTGCTGTCGCGTATTGTGAAAATGGTGGCAGAGGCCCAGCGTTCCCGCGCGCCGATCCAGGGACTGGCCGATACCGTGTCGGGATACTTCGTGCCGGCGGTCGTGCTGATCGCGGTGGCCACCTTCGTCATCTGGCTGGCGGTGGGACCGGAGCCGCGCTTCGCCCACGCCCTCGTCAATGCCGTTGCGGTGCTGATCATCGCCTGCCCCTGTGCGCTAGGCCTCGCCACCCCGATGTCGATCATGGTCGCCACCGGCAAGGGCGCGCAGGCGGGCGTGCTGATCCGCAATGCCGATGCGCTGGAGACGATGGAAAAGGTCGACACGATCGTTGTCGACAAGACTGGTACGCTGACCGAGGGCCATCCGGAACTCGTCACCGTGGAATCGGCGAAGGAATTTTCCGAAGACGACCTGCTCAAGCTGGCCGCCGGAGTCGAGACCTCCTCCGAACACCCCCTCGCCGCCGCCATCGTGCGGGGCACGGAAAAGCGGGACCTGAAGCCCGGCAAGGCGTCCGGTTTCCGGTCGACGACCGGCGAAGGCGCCGAAGCGGAAGTGGACGGCCGGAAGGTCGCCGTCGGCAATGCAAAGCTGATGCGGCGCATCGGTGCCTTCGACGAGGCACTCGCCAGCAAGGCCGATGACTATCGCACCAAAGGCCAGACCGTCATGTTCGTCGCCGTGGATGGCAAGCCCGCAGGCCTGGTCGGCGTCGCTGACCCGATCAAGGAGACGACACAGGAGGCCATCGACCGTCTGCATTCTGAAGGCCTCCGCGTCGTCATGCTGACCGGGGACAATGAAACCACCGCCCGCGCGGTGGCCAAGACGCTCGGCATCGACGAGGTGCAGGCCGACGTCTCCCCGGAAGACAAGAAGGACGTGGTCGCAAAACTTCAGGCGGATGGTGCGGTAGTGGCCATGGCGGGCGACGGCATCAATGACGCCCCGGCTCTCGCCCTGGCCAATGTCGGCATCGCCATGGGTACCGGAACGGACGTCGCCATGGAAAGCGCGGGCGTCACCCTGGTGAAGGGCGACCTGATGGGCGCCGCAAAGGCCCGCGAACTCAGCCGCGCGACGATGCGGAACATCCGCCAGAACCTGTTCTTCGCCTTTGTCTACAACTCGCTCGGCGTGCCGGTGGCGGCAGGTATCCTCTACCCCTTCTTCGGCCTGCTGCTGAGCCCGATGATCGCCGCAGCGGCGATGAGCCTGTCTTCAGTTTCCGTCATAAGCAACGCATTGCGTCTCCGTGCGTTGAAGCTTTGAACAGCGCGGTCAATTCCGCGGGAAATTCGAATGCGTGAAGACCAATACGAGCAAGGGTCGCTGACCCTTTCAGGAACGGTGGCCATGGGCACTGGCGTCATGATTGGCGCCGGCATCTTTGCGCTGACAGGACAGGTCGCCGAACTCGCTGGGAGCCTCTTTCCGCTGGCCTTCCTCGCGGCAGCGATCGTGAGCGGCTTCAGCGCCTATTCCTACATCAAGGTGTCGAACAAGTATCCGAGCGCGGGCGGCATCGCCATGATCCTGAAGCGCGCCTATGGACCGTCGACTGTGACAGGCGGTGCGGCCCTGCTGATCGCCTTTTCCATGATCATCAATGAGAGTCTCGTCGCCCGGACCTTCGGCACTTACACCTTGCAGCTTTTCGGCATCGAAGGCGGCATGCTGGTGCCGTTGCTGGCCGTTGGCCTGATCGTTCTCGCCTTTGTAATCAACATTGCCGGAAATCAGCTTATCGACCGCATCTCTCAGATTACAGCAATCCTGAAGATAGGCGGAATACTGATCTTCGCCCTGGTGGCGCTCTGGGCAGCCGGCTTCAGCTTTCAGCCCGCAGAAAAGGATCTCGTAAGCGACACTTCACCCGGCGGCTTCCTGGCCGGTGTGGCCCTGGCCATCCTTGCCTTCAAGGGCTTCACGACCATCACCAATAGCGGCGACGAGGTGAAAGACCCGAAACGGAATGTCGGGCGGGCGATCATGATCTCGCTGGCCATCTGTACATTTGTCTATCTGCTGGTCTGTTTTGCAGTGGGATCCACGCTGTCGATCCCGGAAATCATTTCAGCGAAAGACTATGCACTGGCTGAAGCCGCCCGGCCTGCACTCGGCAATTACGGGCTGTGGTTCACCGTGGCGATCGCGATTATCGCGACCGCTTCCGGCCTGCTTGCCAGTCTTTTTGCGGTGTCACGCATGCTGGCCATGCTGACCGATATGAGCCTCATCCCGCATGAACATTTCGGTATGCCCGGAACTGTCCAGCGCCACACGCTCGTTTACACTGTGGTCGCTGCCGCACTTCTTGCTGCCTTGTTCGATCTCAGCCGGATCGCGTCTCTCGGTGCAATCTTCTACCTTGTGATGGACATTATCATTCACTGGGGTGTGTTCCGGCACCTCAGAAAGGATGTTGGTGCAACGCCGCTTGTGTTGATCACGGCCATGGTGCTGGATGCCCTGGCGCTCGCCGCATTTCTTGTTCTGAAATGGCATGCTGATCCGGCCATTGTCCTGATCGCTGCATCGGGCATCCTGATTGTCTTTGCCTTCGAACGCTTTTTCCTGAAAGTGTGGCGGAGCGAATAGAAGCCGAAATACGTCGGGCTTTCCATACGCAATTCCGTTCACTGTGTTCAGGAACGCGCAGCCTGATCGTAATCGACCTGCGTCAGGTAGAGCCCGTCTGCCGGGGCGATAGGGCCACATTGCGTGCGGTCGGCGGCGGCGAGGATATCGGCGATCCAGCTGACCGGTTGCTTGCCCCGGCCGACATCGACCAGGCTGCCGACCATGGAGCGGACCTGCCGGTGGATAAAGCTCTGCGCCCGGCAGGTAACGATGACGCGCTCACCTTCCCGCCAGACCCTGATCTCGTTCAGCGTCTTTACGGGCGTCAGCGCCTGGCAGTCTGTATCGCGGAAGGTGGTAAAGTCATGCGTGCCGACCAGCGCCTGTGCGGCCTCGTGCATCTTCTCTGCACTGAGTTTTGACGGCACCCGCCAAGCAAGCCCCCGGTCCAGCGCGAGGTCTGCCCGCCGGTTGATGATCACATAGCGATAATGCCGCTGGGTCGCATTGAAGCGTGCGTGAAAGTCTTCGCTGACTTCCTCCGCCTTCAGCACCGCAATCGGGTGCGGGCGAAGATGGAAGTTCATCGCATCGGCAACCTTGCGGCCCCGGTCGATCTGAAGGTCCATATGCGCGACCTGGCCGGTCGCGTGCACACCGCTGTCAGTACGGCCCGCGCCGAACACCTCGACGGGAGCGCCATCCAGTTGCGCAGCCGCCGCCTCCAGCGTGCCCTGGACCGTCGGCACATCCGGCAGCTTTTGCCAGCCCTGGAAGGGGCCGCCATGGTATTCGATGAGGAGTCTGTAGCGGGGCATCGGCCCCGCCCCTAGCCGAAGGCAGCCGGATACGTCAATTCGCCCGATTCCGGTGCGCCCGGATTGATGGCGTGCGCCATGAAGGCCGGACCCGACCAGGGCGCGACAAACGGCTTGGCCAGATCGGCCGAAAATCCAAGCTTCGTATAGAATTCCGGATGCCCGAGCACGAAGACCAGACTCTCGCCCCGCCCGGCCATGACCAGCAGGCCCATGCGGACAAGTGAACTGCCGATTCCCCGTCCCTGCAGTTCCGGGAGCACGCTCATCGGCCCCAACCCGACAGCAGACGGCTTTCCACCTATGAGGATACGAAAAAACTCAATATGGCCGACCAATTCATCCCCCCTGTGTGTGACAAGCGACAGGAGAGAGTCGTGATCCGCATGCAGGTGCCGCACAATGGAGGCCTCTTCGGTGCCACCGAAGGCCAGTGTGTTGAGGGCGGCGACTTTATCAAGATCTTCAGGCTTCAGCCGGCGGATCCAGGTTTTGTTCATTTGGTGGCCGTTCTGGTCGCAACAACAAGGCATGGGGACCCTGCTGGGCCCTCATACCCCTTTAGATATTACCAATCTGGCGTCCGGCACTGACCCCCCAGCACTTCCTGCACCCTAGGCTAGAACTGGTGAAGTTGCAACAGTTCTAAACACACGCAGAAATTACATTTGCTCAGACAAGCATCGTGTCCGGAGGGATCGGCTGGCCATTCAGGAAGACATCCGAGTCGAGCGGCTTTCCGCCCGGTTTCTGCAGGCGCGTCAGGCGCACGGCGCTGCCGTCCCCGCAAGCGACCAGCAGATTGTCGTCCAGCACCATGCCCGCAGGCGCGGACGTTTCGCGGCCTGAAAGCCGGGAATTGAGCAGCTTCAGACGCACTGGCGTTGCGCTGCCCGGCGGGGTCCATTCGCACCACGCGCCCGGGAACGGTGACAGCCCCCGGATCTGGCAGTCCACCTCACGCGCCGGGCGGGTCCAGTCGACCTTCTGATCTGACGGGCCCAGCTTGTGGGCATATGTGATCCCTTCTTCCGGCTGTGGCCGGGGCGTCAGGCTGCCATCGGCCAGGCCGGCCAGCGCGTAAGGGGCAAGCTCTGCGGCGAGGTCCGCCAGCCGGTCATGCACGCTGCCGGCGGTGTCTTCGGTGGTGATCGGTGTGCGGCGCGAGGCGAGCACCGGACCGGTATCAAGCCCGGCATCCATCAGCATGGCATCGACGCCGGTTTCCGTGTCGCCCGCCATGATGGCGCGCTGGATCGGCGCGGCGCCCCGCCAGCGCGGCAGGATCGAGGCGTGCATGTTGAGGCAGCCAAGGCGCGGGGCATCGAGGATCGCCTGCGGCAGGATCAGGCCATAGGCAACGACCACGGCGGCATCGAGGCCGAGCGCAGCGAATGCTTCCTGCTCCGGCTCTTTCTTCAGACTTTTCGGTGTGCGGACTTCCAGCCCCCGCGATTCGGCAAAAGCGTGGACAGCCGTTGGCGTCAGCTTCCTGCCACGGCCGGCGGGGCGCGGCGGCTGGGAATAGACGCAGGCAATGTCGTGCCCGGCCGCGATCAGCGCTTTCAGCACGCCAACGGCAATATCAGGGCTTCCCATAAAGGCGATGCGGAGCGGGTTGGTCATGGGCGCGGACTTATCGGCTAATCAAGGGCTTGCAAAGCGGCAGGCTGCCGCCGGTGTCAGGCGCCGCCATTTGGCGCGACTTCGAGCACGACCTTGCCAGCGCCCTTGCCGGAAAGGGCGAAGACCATGGCCTCGCCGAACTGGCTGAACGGGTAGACCTTGCCGACAGGTGGACGGATCTTTCCGTCAGCTGCCCAGCCCGCAATTTCCTGCAGGGCAGCAATCGCCTGAGGCAGCTCATATTCGAGATGCTGGCGGACATCGACGCCCATCAGGGCCGCGCCCTTCATCAGCGTGAGGTTCGACGGCAGCGCCGGGATCGG
Organism: Hyphomonas sp. GM-8P; assembly: GCF_003263315.1. Classification (NCBI taxonomy): domain Bacteria; kingdom Pseudomonadati; phylum Pseudomonadota; class Alphaproteobacteria; order Hyphomonadales; family Hyphomonadaceae; genus Hyphomonas; species Hyphomonas sp. GM-8P. The sequence goes on along the minus strand of NZ_AWFE01000061.1, from coordinate 98,065 downwards.
ACCGCCGACAAAGCCCACCACCATGTGCCGTCCGCGCCAACGCAGTGACCGGAAGGCAGGTTCAAAGAGCGGGCCGCAGACAGGATCAAAGACCACGTCCGGTCCCTTGCCGCCAGTCAGCGCCTTCAGCCGGTCGCGCCAGCCTTCGGGCTCTGTGTCGATGACATCGTCGGCGCCATGCGCCAGCGCGAAGGCACGCTTCTCTTCCGTAGAGGCCGCGGCAATGACGCGGGCGCCGAGCGCCTTGGCGACCTGGGTCGCTGCAGACCCGACACCGCCTGCCGCGCCGAAGACGAGCACCGTCTCACCTGCTGCCAAAGCGGCGCGATCCTTCAGGCCATGCTGGGCTGTCAGATAATTGAGGGGCAGACTGGCCGCTTCGGCGAAACCGATCGTCTGCGGAAGCTTGATGACCATGGCTGCCGGCGCGAGCGCATATTCGGCAAAGCCGTTCGCCGTCATTGTCATGACCCGGTCGCCCACGGAGATCCCGGTGACGCCGTCTCCGACCGCTTCGACGATGCCAGAGACCTCTCGGCCCGGTGTGTGCGGCAGCGGTGGTTTGACCTGGTAGCGCCCCAACGCAACCAGCGCATCGACATAGCCGACGCCGCACGCAGCCACGCGGATCAGTACCTGGCCTTTTTCCGGCGCAGGTGTTTCGACGTCCTTGAACTGGTAGCTTTCGAGCGACTCGAGCGTCTCGGCGACAACGGCTTTCACGGTGGGATCCTCACAAGGCTGGGCGTCCTGCGCTGATCCGGGCGATCAGGCGGCGTCTTCGCGGATTTTACGCTTGGTTGCCTTCTTCACCTTGTCGATCGCGCGCTGGCGCTTGAGGCGCGACAGATAGTCGATGAACAGCGTGCCTTCGAGATGGTCCATCTCGTGCTGGATGCAGACCGCGTAGAGATCCTCGGCCCATTCCTCGATCTTGAAGCCATCATAATCGAGATAGCGGATGAGGCATTTGGAGGGACGTTCGACCTCGTCGAAAATGTCCGGCACAGAGAGGCAGCCCTCTTCATAGGGCTGGGTTTCTTCCACGGTCTCGACGATTTCCGGGTTCACGAAATAGCGCGGCTGAGGCTCCTCGCCTTCCTTGGCGAGGTCCATCACGATAACGCGCAGCGGCACGCCGATCTGGATCGCGGCAAGGCCAATGCCCGGCGCGTCGTACATGGTTTCCAGCATGTCATCCATGAGCGCGCGGATCTCGTCGGTGACGCCGCCCTCAACGGGCTTTGACACCTCTTTCAGGCGCGGATCAGGAACAGTGAGGATTTCGCGAATAGCCATGATTTTTCAGATAGGCGCGCGCCCCCGCCCGGTCAACGGCCTGCCATCATTCCGCTGCTGGCAGGCGCTTCGGGTCTCCGAAGTCCAATTGGCCGCTTTCCGGCGTGTTTGCGCGGGATTCGATTGGCTTCGGCTCTGCTGGGGCCTTGTTCGGCGGAGCGATCTTCATGTCCTCGAACTTGCGCAATGTCGGCAGCACGCGCTTGTCGAACGAGCCCATCATGGAATTGAAATGGTCAACCGAACCGTTCAGCGATTTGCCGAGCTTTTCGATATGACCCAGCATCACGCCCATGCGGGTGTAGAGGTCTGCACCGAGATGCGCGGCCTCCATGGCGTTCTCGTTCATCTGATGCTGGCGCCAGAGATGGGCCACCGTGCGCGCGAGCGCGATCAGCGTCGTCGGCGTGGTCACGATCACGGACCGGCTCATCGCCTTCTCGATCAGGTCAGGAGAATGTTCCAACGCGGCAGCGAAGAAATTCTCCCCCGGAATGAACATGGCGATGTAGTCGAACCGGTTGCCGAGATTTGACTGATAGTCCTTGGAAGCGAGCGTATTCACGTGGCGCTGGACGCTGGCCGCATGAGCCTTCAGGTGCGCGGCGCGTTCGGCCGGGTCCTCGGCATTTACCGCCGCCATATACGACGCCAGCGAGACCTTGGAATCGACCACGATCTGCCGTTCGCCCGGCAGGTGGATCACCGCGTCCGGGCGTTGGCGGCCCGCTTCGGTATCGTCGTGCACCTGCTCAGAGAAGTCGCAATGCGCCGAAAGGCCCGCCTGCTCCATCACATTGCGGAGCGTCATCTCCCCCCAACGCCCGCCACCTTTCGGGGCCGTCAGGGCGCTGACCAGCTTGCCAGTCTCCGTCGTGTTGAGCTTCAGGCTCTCATGGATTGCCTTCACCTGTTCCTGGATGGCCGACTTGTCCTCGGTACGGACTTTCTCGATCTCGTCCACGCGTTTCTTGAAGGCGTCGAAATTCTCGCCGATGGGCTTGATCAGCTCCTTCAGTTGGCCCTGCGCGCCTTCCTTGTGCTTCTCGAACGTCTCGTTCGCGAGCTGCAGGAACTGGGCATTGGCCTGCCGCAGCACACCCTGCGCCATGTCGGCAAATTTCTTCTCGTCCTCGGCGCTGCGGGCCCTGGCCTCGGCCAGCGCGATCTCGGCTTCGCGTGCGACCGATTCCAGTGTCTGAGCGCGCTGCAACGCCGCTTCGCGCTCATCGGTGGCGCGCTCCAGGTCCAGAGTCAGCCGCTCGGCCTTCTGCTGCGCCGTGCTGAGCTGCATCCACGCGATTACGCCTGCCCCGAGGGCGAGGAAGAAGAGGATCAGGTGGGCAAGATCAAAATTCTGCCCGGCAATGGTGACGATCGGTTCCATTCAGCCTCTCTGGCATGATTCCAGAGGAACATATATGGAACAACAACAAGTGTCGAGAACTTCGCCTGCAAGTCGAAATATGCTTGCCCGATGCGCATGAGCGGCCTATTTACCCGCCCCTCACAATTGAGACGCCTGAGAATGAAAAACGCCATTGGATCCTTCGCCGCCCTTGTCCTGGCCTTTGCGCCAGCTGCCGCCGCCGACCTTCGCCCCGATCAGAAAGTCCTGGTCGAGAAGCTCCTTGCCGGCATGGATCCGTCGATGCGTGAACCCATGCGGCCCCAGATCGAACAGTCCATCATCATGATGACCCCAGAGCAGACGGCAGCTGTAATGGCGGGGATGGTTGACGATTCAACATACGACGCAGGAACCGAGCCCGAGGAAGAAGAAGGTGATGAAATCGCCTCGCCGGAAGATCTTGCCTACAACCGCGCTCAGTTCGAGCCGGTGATTCGTGCCAATTGGCAGGCGCAGAAAGACTTCGACAATTTCACGGATGCAGTGCTGAAAGAAAAATGCCCGGACCGAGAGACGTATGCCGTGTTCGGATCGGGGTACCGTTTTGAATTCCGGAGGCTGGCCCCAAATTGGCCGCGCGCATCGTCGAATGTTGACTCGGACGTCCAGATACTTAGCGGCTCGTACGCGCCGCAGGACGGACGCTACGATTTCGACTTCTCGAAAGTAAAGACGAGCTTCGACAAAGCGGCCGTCGCTTCCGCCATCGCCAGAGCCTGTGCCGACTGGACGAAGGAAGCTGCCGTATTTCAGACGAAAGCCCACGCCCTCGTGGCTGCGAGTGATTTCGACGGCGCCTTTAATCTGGAGCAAGCTTCGTCCGGAAAGGTGACTGCCATAGAAACGCCGCTCGAAACGACCCTCAACGCGCAAGCACCGGCGGCAGACAACGCGTTGTACACGGCCTTTCTGAACGGCAGGCGCGTAAAGTAGATCAGCGCCTGCTGTTTCTAGAACGGCAGTTTGAAGCCCGGCATCATGCCGCCGAAGCCTGCGGTGGCTTCCTTCATGGCGGCTTCCATCGCCTCGTCCAGGCGGCGGCGGGCGTCGGCATGGGCGGCCTTGATCAGGTCTTCAAGGATTTCCGGCTCGTCGCCCATCAGGCTCGGATCGATGCTGAGGGAAACGAGCTCCCCCTTGCCGCGCAGGCGCACCTTCACGAGGCCCGCTCCGGCCACGCCGTCAGCTTCGGTCGACTCGATCTTGGCCTGCACTTCCTGCATCTTGCCCTGCATCTGCTGGGCTTGCTGCATGATCTTGGCGAGGTCTTTCATTGTCGGGTCCTTCAGGCTTGGCGGCGTGAGTTCAGGTCTATGACGTTTTCGGCATCGGCGGGGATGTCAGGGCTTGCCCGGTCCTCGTCGACAACATCCACAATGGTGGCGCCCGGCAGGCTGTTCAAGGCCGCCGCAATGATCGGATGTGCTGCCGCCGCCGCGAAGCGTTCTTCCTTGGTGCGGATCTCAGCGGCGCGCACGGTTTCCGCTCCGCCGCGGATCTGCTCCACAACCCAGTCATCGCCCGTCTGGCGTTCAAGGAAGCTCTTCAGCCGGGCCAGCACGTCGGGCGGTGCGGCGGCTTCCAGCTCGCAGGTGAAGTGGCCATACCGGATCGGGCCGGGCTTGATATAGCGCTCCATCTCGACCTGGAGATTGATCTCCCTGAGGGCGGTCAGATGCGCGAGGATGCTGTCAAAGTTGTCCAGCCCGCCGGCATCGGGCGGGGCCTCAGCCTGTGCTTCAGGCTTTCCCGGCGAAGCTTTGCCCTCCGCGATCATGCGGGCCGCTTCTTCCGGGGACGGAAGACCGGCGGAGGCGACAAGGCGCAGGATCACCATGTTGAGCGCTGTGGCCGGGTCCGGCGCGACCTGCAGCACATTATAACCGGAGAGCAGGATCTGCCAGGTGCGGGACGCTTCGGCCGGCGTCAGGCGCTGGGCCATGGCACGGGTGCGTTCCACCCAGTCGGCCGGGCCGCCAGGCTGGTAGTCGTCTCCCGTCGCCTGCGCGATGGAAATGTCGGCAGCGATTTCGAGCAGGTCTTTCAGGATGATCGCCGGGTCTGCCCCGCCGCGCACCTGGTCCTGCACTTCTTCGAGCGCGGCCTTCGCCTCGCCCGAGATCGCCTTTTCGAAGGCATCCATCAGGCGGCCCCGGTCACCCAGGCCCAGCATGTCACGCACGGCCGCGCCGGTGACCATCTCCCCTTCCATCGTCTGCACGATGGCCTGGTCGAGAATGGACAGCCCGTCGCGGACAGAGCCTTCGGCCGCCCGCGCGATCAGGGCGAGGCCCTCTTCGGACACGGTCGCGCCCTCGTTCTTCGCGATACGCCCCAGATGCATCGCCAGCGCCGCCGGCTCCAGCCGTTTCAGGTCAAACCGCTGGCAACGGGAGAGGACCGTGACGGGCACTTTGCGGATCTCAGTGGTCGCGAAGATGAACTTCACATGCGGCGGAGGCTCTTCCAGCGTCTTCAGTAGCGCGTTGAAGCTGGCGTTCGACAGCATGTGCACTTCGTCGATGATGTAGACTTTGTATTTGGCAGAGACCGGGGCGTAGCGGGCCCCGTCCAAGAGGTCGCGCATATCGGCGACGCCGGTGCGGCTGGCGGCGTCCAGCTCCAGCACGTCCGGATGACGCGAGGCCATGATCGCCTCGCAATGCTCGCCCAGCGGGGTCAGCTTCACCGACGGGCCGTCATGGTCGGCGGAGGTGTAGTTGAGGGCGCGGGCCAGCAGGCGCGCCGTGGTCGTCTTGCCGACACCGCGCACGCCGGTCAGCATGAAGGCATGGGCGATGCGGCCCGTCTCGAACGCGTTGCGGAGCGTGCGGACCATGGCCTCCTGGCCGATCAAGTCCTCGAAGGTGCGGGGCCGGTATTTCCGGGCGAGCACTTCATAGGCGCCGGGCTTTGCCGGGCCCTCGTCTTCCCCGAACATGGAGAAGGTCGCGTCATCGCGCTCGGTTTCGGAATCGGTGTCGCTCATTGGCCGGGACCTTAGCCGCTGCCGGGGTCTGGGCCAATGGGGACGATGACTCGCCTCAGCCTTGCCATTTTTCAGAGAAGCGGCAGACTTCGTTGATGCGTTCCATGCTGTTGTGTCTTCTGCCTCTGCTACTCTCGGCCGCCTGCGATCAGGTTTCCGCTCCAGCCTATCCAATCTGCGAAAACAAACATGAACTCGCCGCCCTCGATAACTTCGAGTGGGAGCAAGTCGATCCAGCCCTTGTCCTTCAGTTGAACATGAACGTGCAGGAGCCGGTTTTGGCCTCGCTGCGTTCTGCCAAGGCTTGCGAATTGATCGCCGCTGATTTTGTATTTCGAGGCCGACAAGTTCCGCATTGGTTTCGCGGAAACACATTCCTCAAAACATTCAATCCGGGGCAAGTCGAGCCTGTCCATGAAATCACACGAACCTACATTTCCCAACGAGGAGACGGAGAAGGACACGATGCTGAAACGCTCGTGCGACAGTTTTTTATTCTGAACTCCGCGCGCCCCGGAACGGTAGAACTGATGCTTGCCCGGGACTCCGTCATCGCGATGGATCCGCAATTGCTCGCCACGGTCGAGATTCAGCCCGCCGTTTCAGCCAACTAGCTCCCTAACCCTCCAGCAGCTTCTCGCGGATCGTGTCCTGCTGGGCCGGGGTCACGCCGAGGGTTTCGGTGAGGTAGGCGTCGATGGAGCCGACTTCGCTTTCGATCCTCGCGAAGGCGGTTTCGAGATAGGGCAGCCGCACGCCGATGAAGGGGCGGAAGACTTCGGGCTCGTAATTCTTGCCGATATGGGCGTTGAACATGGTCGCGATCTCGCCGAGACGCCCGTCCACATCCACGGCCACATTGGTGAGGATGTAGTCGGCGTGGATGTCCTCCTGCGAGACGCCCAGCACATGATGGGTCAGCGCGCAGAGAATGCCGGTGCGGTCCTTGCCCGCAGCGCAGTTCACGAGGCCTGCTTCATTGTCTTTCAGTTCCGCCAGATGGCCGAACCAGGTGGCGAACAGCTCCCGGTGGTGCGCCTTGAACGGGGCAACGCGGTAATAGTCGGTCATCCAGGCTTCGGCCTTTTCGGCGTCGGCCTCGACTTTTGTCAGGAACTGGTGGTGCGGCGCTTCATGCTCGCGGCCGCCATCATGGGTGATGGTCATCGGGGCGGACCATTTGCCCGGCTGGCGCTCACGCTCGTCGGGGCGGCGCAAATCTGCCTGCACGGCGATCCGTTTCTGCCGTATCTGCTGCAGATCGCCATGCGTGGCCTCGGCGTAATGACCGGAGCGGAACAGCCGCCCGGGCTTTACACGGCCCCCATGACGCGAGGCATAGCCCCCGAAATCCCGGAAATTGCGAACGCCTTCAAGCGGCAGGATACGATCTTTCATAGTCAGGCAGCTAGCGCGGGCCCGCGCGCTCGTCTACCCTGACTCGATGACAAGTCCCTGTGGTGGGGGCTGGGAACCGAATGTCTTCGCCGGACGTTTGAGTCCCGATTGTAACAGAACCAGGAGTTCATAATGGCCCGTCTTCGTTCAATGATTGCTGCTGCCTGCCTTGCAGTTGGGACGGTTTCCGTCACCGCCTGTTCCACCCTTCCGGATGAGGTGGACCGGGCCGAAATCGACGCTGACAGCCGCCAGGCGTTGAACCAGCTTTATGCAAAGAACCCGGCCGCCAAGGCCATCGGCCAAAAGGCCCGGGCCGTGCTGGTCTTCCCGTCCATCGTGAAAGCCGGTCTCGGCATCGGCGGCGCCTATGGCGAAGGTGAAATGCGCCAGGGCGGCGCGGTCACCGGCTACTACTCGACCTTCACAGGCTCCTGGGGCCTGCAGGCCGGCGCCCAGCAGTATGGCTATGCCGTGTTCCTGATGAATGACGACGCTGTCCAGTATGTGCGCGAATCCGATGGCTGGGAAATCGGCGTCGGCCCGACCGTGGTGCTGGTGAACGCCGGTGTTGCGCAGAACCTGTCGACGACCTCGCTGCAGGAAGATGCCTACGCCTTCATCTTCGACCAGAAGGGCCTGATGGCCGGCATCAGCATCGAAGGCACGAAGATCAACAAGCTGCAATAGGCGCCTCAACGCCAGTACAGAGACGCCCGCAAGCCCTACCGGTGTGGCGGGCGTCTTTATCTTTCGGCAGGGCTTGCCGGAACGGGAATTCGCCCTGATTGTCCTCCTTTCTCACTATATTCGAGAAAGGGGACAAGATGATTCCGGAATGGGTGCTACGGTGGGTCGCCCTCAGCCTTCTTGCGTTCATCACATTTATCTTTCTGGTGCTCGGCGCTGCCGTACTCAGCGGACTGACAAACGAGCTGTTTCTCGGCTTCCTCAACATGACCTGGCCACCCGCAGACAGTGCGTCAGAATTCGAAATCGAATCCCGCCGGGAGCTGTCGTTCTCCATTCTGAATTATGGCATCACGGCCCTCGGCACCGCCTGGGTGGCGTCCTTTGCCTATCTCGTTGTCATGCGGAACCAGCAGAAACAGGCGGAGCAACAGCTGAGCCTGGAGCGCCTGAGACTGACCACCGAACTGGATGAACAGATCCTCGAGGTTCTGGCTTCCGAAGCGGTGGTCGATTTTGACACAGACGGCAACATGAAGCGTATCCGGCTGGTCAGCGTGCTGGACCGGAATACCGAATGGCGCCCGACAACCGAACGCGACTGGCGATACCGCGAAGGAGAGCGCACAGTCCCCTTCGTGCAATCCTCAAGCGTGGTCGGCCCAGACGCAGAGGTCGGACTGACGGCCCTGCATCATTATCTGGCGTGGGTTCGTCGCATCGCCAGAGCGAATGAGACCGGCGTTCTTACGGAACAGGATGTGCTGTTGTTCTGGCGCTGGATCATTATCGCCTGCTACCGCAACCGTTACACATTCCTGTGCGATATCTTCTACAAGGACGACATGCAGGATCTTGTCCGGCTGGCCGACCAGATCGTGCTGACAGGCCAGAACCATGGCAGCGGCCGGGATTTTGTCAAATACCTGCGAGGTATCGGCGACCCGGCAATGATCGCCCTTCTGTCGGAAGAAGCCCGGGCGATCATCGCCGCGCTGGAGGAAACCCCAGCCACGGCCTAGATCAACCGTGTCGGTCCCCTCAGCGGAATGGCGGTTCGTCGAAGCTGCGGAGTTTGCGGCTGTGAAGCTTGGCGCCCTTGTCTGCCGCGAGGCGTTCCAGCGTCTCGATGCCAATGCGGATGTGCTCGCCGATGGCCCGCTCATAGAAGCGGTTGGCAGCGCCGGGCAGCTTGATCTCACCATGCAGCGGCTTGTCCGAGACGCAGAGCAGCGTGCCATAGGGCACGCGCAGGCGGTAGCCGTTGGCGGCGATCGTGGCGCTCTCCATCTCGATGGCGATGGCGCGGGACTTGTTGAATCGCGGGGCCGAGGCCGAAAACCGCAGCTCCCAGTTGCGGTCGTCCGTGGTCACCACAGTGCCTGTGCGCAGGCGCTTCTTGAGCTCGTCGCCGCTCTCGCCAGTCACATGGGCGGCAGATTCCTGCAGCGCAATCTGGACCTCGGCGAGGGCCGGGATCGGGATCTCCGGCGGCAGGACGGAGTCCAGCACATGGTCTTCCCGCAGATAGGCGTGCGCCAGGACATAGTCGCCAATGGCCTGCGAATGGCGCAGCCCCCCGCAATGACCAACCATGACCCAGCATTGCGGACGGATGACCGCCAGATGATCCGTGATTGTCTTCGCATTGGCCGGGCCGACACCAATATTGACCAGAGTGATGCCGGTATTGCCCGGCGCGCGCAGGTGATAGGCCGGCATCTGTGACCGGCGCCAGGGCGAGGCATCGATCTCGGCGCGGGAGTTTGCCGTCGGCTGTGTAATCTCCAGACCGCCGGGTACGGACAGCGAGGTGTAGCGCGAGCCATTGCCCAGCTGCTCCAGCCCCCAGTCACAGAACGCATCGACATAGCGATGATAGTTCGTAAACAGAATATAGTGTTGAAAATGCTCCACCGGCGTGCCGGTGTAGTGCTGCAGGCGCTTCAGCGAGAAATCCGTGCGCAGCGCATCAAACAGGGCCAGCGGGCGTTCGGTGAAGGGCTCGTAGAGTTCACCGTCGGCCACTTCGTCCCCGATCTCGGCAAGGTCAGGGCTCGGGAAGTGGCGCGCGAGTTCGGCCGGGGAGATTTCCTCAAGGCCGGAGGCCTGCCCCTGCTCCCACACATAGGCGTAAGGCATTTCCGACTGCGAGCGTTCGACGAAGACCTCGATCTCGTAGTACTTCAGCAGCGGGGTTAGCTGCTCCACCAGATAGGGACGGAAAAAGTCCGGCCGGGTGAAGGTGGAGATATAAGTGCCCGGCTCCGAGATGCGGCCATAGGAGCGCGAAATGCGCGGTGCTGGCCCGTCCGGATTGTAGACAATGCGGATCTGCGGATAGCAGAACGCGCCGGATGCGCGCAGCTCCGGGTCGGGCGGCGTGCCTTCTCGCAGGAATGTATTGAGGGCATCGGCTTGCGCCTCGACAGCCTCAGCATAGAGCTTTTCGAGGGCGTCAATGACGGCTTCAGGTGTAGTGAGTTTCGACATGGCGCCATCTGCCCCAGCGGCATGCGCCTGTCAATTCACCTTATTATCATACCGGCCAGCACATTATCCAGCACCAGCGCCCGGCACAGGCGGCTGGTGCGTGTCTGCAACTGGTAGCGGCAGGGTCTTGTCAGCCCGGATGCGGGCGAGCTTGCGGCGGAAACGGGCGACCTGAGCCTCCGGATCGGCCAACGCCTCCTCCAGCGCTACGAACCGGTTCATCAGGCCCATGGCGGGCAGCATGTCATGCGGACCGGAGCGATGTGCGGGATCCTGTGGTTCGGCCGCCCGGCGATTGCGGGCAGCAAGGCGCGCCGCAAGCCGCGACCCCTTCAGTACAGGCGACGGCGACGCCTCCGTCAGCCGGAAGGCCGGCAAGGGAAAGACGAGCTGAACCGGCGGCGCGGCAGGCGGACGCTTGCCGGACATATCGCGCGGTGGTGCCTGCCGAAATTCCAGCAGGGGTGTCTCCATCGCCACAAGGAACAGGATGCGGCGCACCAGCGTTTCCAGGCGCTTCAGATCCGCATCCACTTTCTGGCACACTGCGCGCGGCAGGAAGGCGCGGATGCCGAGCGGGCCGAGGCCCAGCCCGCTAGCAAGTGCGGCGGCCTGCTGGCCGGCATAAGCCCAGGCAAGCCCGAGAGAGGAAGAGAGACGGACGGGTGAAATCATCATGGCACCACCCTGCGCCTGGCCCCTGCCCCGGGAATTCAGATTCGTTCTGTCCCACAGCAAGCAGCGGGTGGGCCGGGCGGCAGGACGCGCGATAAGGCAGGCGGATCAATCCGGGAGACCTGCTCATGCCATTCCAGATCCTGCCATTGCAGTCGGAAGACTTCGCCGCCTTGTCCACGCTCAGCGATGACGCCCTCGCCAGCCGCCTTGTCCAACGCCAGACGGTGGATAGCCACCCCGGCTATCCCTGCCGCGTCAGCCTAGAAGACGCCCGCCCCGGCGAAACCGTGTTCCTGCTGAACTACACGCATCACGCTGCCGCAACGCCTTTCCGGGCCAGCCATGCAATCTTTGTGCGCGAAGGCGCGGCGACCGCAAGCCTTCCGCAGGGAGAGGTTCCGGATATGATCCGGCAGCGGATCATTTCGCTGCGTGCCTTCGATTCGGACGGCATGATGGTTAATGCCGATATTGCAGACGGATTTGACGTTGCGGCAAGCATCGAAGCCCTCTTCAGGCATCCGTCTACAGATTATATCCACCTCCATTTTGCAAAGCAGGGTTGCTTTGCTGCAAGGGTCGAACGAAGGTGATTTTTGACAGAATTCTGACGGTTCGTCCGGCAGCAGGTAATGGCAGCAGACACTGTACCCAGCGTCATGCGGCGAAGGTTTGGGCATGCGTGCACGAACAGTGGGCGGACCGGATTCCTACAGGCTTCTGGAAGCAGTTAGCTGAAAAAACGCTCTTGAAATGCTGCGCTTGCGAGACGATTGTTGCGGTGCAGCACGCGGCCGCTTCGGGGCTGGCCAACGTCTGCCCGGTGAGTGTGTGTCCGGGTCGGCGTGTTTTGGGGCGATATCGCCGCGTGAGGCAGCTTGAGGGAGGAGTTTCAAAGCCGTTGGGAAGACGGCACCAAACTCTGAAGGACTGAATTCTCATGAAAAAACAAATGCTTGCAGCCGCCGCCCTCGTCGCTGTGGTTCCGTTTGCCGCATCGGCTGAAGTCGTCACGCCGATCTCCGTTGAAATCTCCTACGATCACGACCTGCTGGCCTCCGAGTCTGGCGCCGAGCTCGTGCTCTCCGACATTCGCAGCCAGGCCCGCAGCGCCTGCACCTCTTCCGGCAGCAAGTTCGGCCGCGGCCCGATGGTCGACCGCAGCTGTGCTGACGACGTGATGGCCCAGGCCGCCGTCAAAATCCTCAAGGAACGTGAAGAAATGGGCCTGAAAACGGCCCCGACTTTCGCCCGTCTCGCAACGGTCGAAACCGCCTCTTACGAACAACGCTAGACCATTTCCTCCCGGAATAGCGTTGGAGGGGCGCCCGCGGCCACGGGCGCCCCTCACTGATTCCGCCAACAGGGACCGGAATCCGGACACAAGAAAAGCCCGGCCGGGAAAACCGAGCTTTTCCGACTGGTCCTGACAGCTGGTGGGGGTCTAATTCCAGCGGCCGGGTCTGCGGTACCAACCTTTATTGGTCTTCACCCATTGGTCGGGCACCCAGACAGCGCCTGCGCGCGGAGGTGACAGGTCCCAATGACCGTCGATCCAGACAAAGTCAGTCCCGGTCCAGTTCCAGTAGCCACTGATCCAGACTGACAGGGAAGTCGGACGTGGCGGGATGATCACGGTCCGCGGCGGAGGTGGCGCGGTCGTGATGTAAACGGCTCCCGACGGGGGCGGACCATAGTGCCGATGCGGGCCATAGCCTGCGCAGGCTGTCAGACCGGCGAAGGCAAGCGCGGTAACGGCAGGAAGGATGCGTCTGCTTGCGATGTGTTTGCTTGCCATATCTCACTCTCCTTACATGCCGCGATTATAGGATTGCAGCTCGCCCCAGCTCAATTGGCCGTCATCGTTCGTGTCGGCTTCCAGCCAGGCGTGCTCGCCGAACCGCATGTATTCCTCGCGGCTGACGACGCCGTCGCCATTGCCATCCATCACACGGAAACGCTCGGTCTTGCGAAGGTTTGCCTGCTGGCGCATCAGCGATTGGCGTTCCGGATTGGCGTCGCTATACGGGCCGGGGCCGAACCGTGCCGCGTGGTATTCTTCCAGAGACAGGCCATTCCCGTCAGCGTCCATCTGGCCATACATGTCTGTGTGCCAGTCCTCGAATTCGGCGCGGTTGACACGGGCATCGCCGTCGCGATCGAATTTGCGAATACGGTCCTGCGTGCCGAGATAAAGCCGGTCACGATCCGGATCGCGGATCATGTCGCGGTCGCGATCCCGGTCCTGCAGCTTGTCGCGGCCGGAAGCCGGATCCATGACGCGCAGCCGGTCACGGTCCAGATCGCCTGACATGTTGCCCATGCCGGCGCCCTGCCCGGTTCCGCCTTGTCCGCCACCACCTTGTCCGCCGCCGCCCGGACCGCCGCCTTGCGCTGCAGCCAGGCCAGACATCGCAACTGCAACAGCCAGCACAGCCGCCGCGCCTAAAATCTTCAGTTTCAGCATCTTAGTCTCCTCATGCTGAACGCACCGCAAGCATCAGGCTTACGGACCAAGCCCTCCCAGGCAGGGTCTTTTTAGCACGGCTTGCTGACACTTGTCTGACGGGAAATAGGAAATGCGGTGCCTATATTTGCGAGAGAGTTGCAAACGCATGGCACGAAACACGTTTTGTGGTGACACGAACGGATTCCTCATCACGCGCCGGGCTCGTCCACTCTGCAGCCGGGTCAAGCGCTGCAACCGGCATGGTAAGGCCACCACGGCGAAGAACCGCCACCAGATGTTCCACCGCGTGCCGGAAACTGTAGGCCCGTGTCTCGAAGCGAAAGCCGATATCATCGCACTGCGCCGTCAGTGTGCAGGCCGGATCATAGGTCCAGGAGAGCCGGCACTCGACTGCCCGCCCACCGACGAACAGCGGCACGGTTTCGTACACATGGTCTGCAAACGGCCCGGTTGCCTCACCCGGCGCGGGACCAGGCGGATGCCCTGGGACAGGCAGGAATCGCCGCCATCCCCATTTCGGCGGGGCCTGAGGCGGCGGGACGGTCGCAGGTTTGGCAGGCGGTGATGCGGGCGCATCGGCCGGCGGCGACTGGCTCAGCCAGTAAACCTCCTGCCGCGCAATGGCGCTTTCCAGATGCGGCAACGCCTCATCTGCCAGGCAATCGCCAAAGCCGCCCTGCCCGACTTCGGCGCGGAGGTCATCGAACAGCGCCTGCCGCGCCGCCGGGTCTGCTGCGTCGATTTCGTGAAGGCGGCGGATGACCCAGCCCAGGATGTCGCTACGCACGCTCATCCCGGCCGGCTCTTCCGTCCGTGTCCGGTCTTATTCCGCCGGCACATTGTCCGGCTTGGCGGCAGGGCGCTTGTCGAACTTGGTCCAGACGCCATCTTCGCCGTGCCAGTCACCCTTCGTGGCACCCTTGGAATATTCCGTGGCGCGCTGTTCGAAGAAGTTGGCGTGCTCGACGCCGTTCAGGATCTCGGTCAGCCACGGGATCGGGTGCTTGGTGATACCATAGAGCGGCTCCAGCTTCAGCTGGCCAAGGCGCCAGTCGGCGATGTAGCGGATATAGTTCTTGATGTCGTCGGCCGTCATGCCTTCGACCGGGCCCATTTCGAAGGCGAGCTCGATGAACTTGTCTTCCAGGCTGACCACGGTGTGGCAGCATTCGCGGATGCGCTCGCGCAGTTCGTCATTCATCACACCTGTTTCAGCGCAGAATGTGTGGAACAGCTTGATCATGCCTTCGCAGTGCAGCGACTCATCGCGCACCGACCAGGAAACGATCTGGCCCATGCCCTTCATCTTGTTGAAGCGCGGGAAGTTCATCAGCATCGCGAAGGACGCAAACAGCTGCAGGCCTTCCGTGAACGCACCAAATACGGCCATGGAGACGGCAATGTCTTCATTCGTCTTGGTGTCGAACTGGCCGAGATAGTCGTGCTTGGCGGCCATCTCCTTGTATTCCATAAAGGCGGAGAATTCGCTGTCCGGCATGCCAATGGTTTCGAGCAGCAGGGCGTAGGCCGCGATGTGGATCGTCTCCATGTTGGAAAAGGACGACAGCATCATGGACACTTCCACCGGCTTAAACAGCGGCATGTAGTGTTCCATATAGTTGGCGCCGACCTCGACGTCCGACTGGGTGAAGAAGCGGAAGATCTGCGTCAGCAGGTTACGCTCGGCATCCGACAGCTTGACCGCCCAGTCCTTGCAGTCCTCGCCAAGCGGCACCTCTTCCGGCATCCAGTGGACCTGTTGCTGCTTCTTCCAGAAATCATACGCCCACGGGTAGCGGAACGGCTTGTAAGCGCGGCTCGGGGTGAGCAGTCCGGGAAGCGAAGAATCGGTGGCAGCCATGACGGGCCTCCTTGGCAAGCGAGTCGGTTATAAGGGTAATCAACACCACATATAGTGCTTAAGAAGCGTTAATGGCGCAAGATGCAGCGTGCCGCACGCGACATTAGTCCACAGGCTTGCGCACAGGAAAGGCAAGAATGGCACGATATCCCGCATGCCGAACAGGGAAAATTTTGCGGAAAGAGACTGGGCGGCGGTATCAGGAACAAGTTCAACACAGGCAGTTGAAATGAGTCGGCAACTTTTCACGCTCGCAATCCCCGAAACCAGCTCCGGCGCACGGGCCTGGATGGACCGGGTGCGCGCTGAATACGACCGGGATTTCGCGAACCGGGTCGCGCCCCACTTCACACTTGTCTTCGGGGACGATTCTGTTCCGGAAGCAGACTATCTGCAGCAGGTCCAGACGATCGCCCGGGCGACTGCCCCCTTCCCGTTCGCCTGCAGGCGCGCTGTCATCGGCACGGACCATCAGGATGATACCGGCTACGCTTTTCTGGCTCCCGACACAGGCAACAGCGAGATTCTGAAACTGCGGCGCGATCTGCACACCGGCCCCTTTTCGGGCCTGCTGCGCCCCGACATTCCTTATGTCCCGCACATCACGGTCGGCCGGTTTGCCAGCGTTGAAACCGCCAAGCAGATCTGCGATTCACTGAATGCATCCAGCCTTGACGTGTCAGGCAGGATCACCTCCCTCACGATTGTCGCCAAGGATACGCATGGCTCGATTCAGGAGATTCAGGTCATCCCTCTGTCTGGCGGCAGGACATAGCGTGGGGCTCACATCCCATCCAGCATCGCGAGCGCCTCGGCCTGCGCGGTCTTGATGTCCGGCGCCACTTCCACATGCGGCGGGGCGACATCATGAGCTGCGAGAGCGACCTCGTTGGCGGGGCTGAGGCCGGTGAGCCAGACTGCAATCTTGCGGCGATGGGCGGCCTCGACCAGGCCCTCGATCGTGTGGGCAGCGGTCGAATCGATGAAGGGCACGGCTGAAAAGTCCACGATCAGGGCGCGGTGCTGGTCGCCGATCCTGTCGAGCACCGAGCCGATGGTGGCTGCCGCGCCGAAGAAGAACGCGCCCGAAATGCGATAGACGATCACGTCGCGGCGGGTGCTGGTCGCCTCGTCATACGGCACACGGTGGCGAAGGTCATCCGCCTCATCCGGCTGGACCAGCGGCGCGCCGAGTTCCACCGTCGCGGCCTGCGACATGCGCTGGATGAACAGGGCGGCGCCGAGCGCGAACCCAACGATGATCGCTTCGGTGAGGTCGCGGAACACGGTCAACCCGAAAGTCGCGAGCAGCACCGCCGCGTCCCCCTTCGAGGCATTCAGCAGGCGCCAGAAGGCATGCTTCTCGAACATGTTCCAGGCGACGACCGCCAGCACGCCTGCCAGCGCCGCCATCGGGATGAAGGCGATCAGCGGTGCGGCAAGGATCATCATGCCCAGCAGGAAGACCGAGTGCAGCATGCCGGACACCGGACCGTGCGCCCCTGCCCTGACATTCGTGGCCGTTCGGGCAATCGTGCCGGTGACACAGATGCCGCCGAACAGAGCCGAGCCGATATTGGCCGCGCCCTGCGCCACCAGCTCGCAATTGGAGCGGTGCCGCCGCCCGGTCATCCCGTCAGCCACAACGGCGGAGAGCAGCGATTCGATGGCGCCGAGCAGCGTGAAGGAAATCGCGGCGGGCAACACGTCCATGACCTTGGCCATGGAGAGAGCTGGAACATGCGGCATGGGCAGACCCGCCGGCATCGCCCCGAAACGGGTGCCGATTGTCGCGATGTCGAGCTTTGCCAATGCTGTCACCAGCGCCGCCAGCACGACCGCCAACAGGATGCCCGGCCAGCCGGGGCGGTAGCGCTTCAGCGTGAAGATCACCGCCATCGTCCCTGCCGCAATGGCGAAGGCATGCCAGTCCGCGGTCGGCGCGGCTGCGGCGAGCACGGGCAGCTTCTCAAGGAATGGCCCCGGCTCTGCTCCGGCGAGGGTGAGGCCGAACAGGTCTTTCAGCTGGCTGGACCCAATGATGATGGCAATGCCGGCGGTGAAGCCCACCGTCACAGGGTACGGCACGAACTTCACGAAAGTGCCAAGACGCAACCAGCCCGCGAGTGCCAGCAGGATGCCGGACATAAGCACCGCCAGGATCAAGCCGTCCATGCCGTGGGTCGCGGCGGTCGTGTTGACCAGCACGATAAAGGCCCCGGCCGGACCGCCAATCTGGAACCGGCTGCCGCCCAGCAGCGAGACGAGGAAGCCGCCAACGATCGCCGTGATCAGGCCCTGTGCCGGGCTTGCTCCTGATGCGACGGCTATGGCGATGGATAATGGCAAGGCAACGATAGCGACGGTCAGGCCGGCAATGGCATCGGCCCGAAGCCTGTCGAGACCGTATCCCTCGCGCAGCACCGTCACGAGTTTCGGCGTGTAGAGATCAGCAAAGCCCGGCGTGGGCGCCGCCACCTTGTGCGTGAATGATGTCATGGCTGGCCTACCCCGCTATCCGCGAATGCATACCTATTACACCACCAGAAGGTGTGGACGAAAGAGGTCCTCTGACATCGCACCCGTCTTGACGCTACGTATTTAGTAGCGCATGAAGATCGCTACGAAATACGTAGCAAAAGGGAGGACCTCATGACGAATCAGATTACCCCGCTGCCGGAGCCCTGGCCGAAGGACATCGCCCGCCTTCTGGCAAATTATCCAAGTTCAGACGGGTATATCCTGTCGCTGTTCCGGACCTTCGCGAACTCGAAACGGTTCCTGCAGAAGGCCGTGCCGAACCTGCTCGACCGGGACAGCCCGCTGCCGTTGCGCATGCGTGAAATCGTGATCCTGCGCGTAACGGCCAATCTGCGCTGCGCCTATGAGTGGGGTGTCCATGTGGCGATCTTTGCGAACGCAGCAAAGTTCACGCCGGAACAGATTGCCGCCACCACTCGGCCCGCCATCGACGAAACCTTGTGGGCTCCGGTAGAAGCCCGCCTCATCCGGTCCATCGACGAAATCTGCCAGAGCGCGGCGCTGTCCCCGTCCGCGCGCGCGGCATTCGAGGCAGATTGGCGTGTCGACCAGCAGCTGGAAATCCTCGCCCTGTGCGGGGCGTATCATACGGTCAGCTTCGTCGCGAACATGGCCGGTCTACCGCCGGAAGACTTCGTCGCCCCGGACATCCGAGCCTTGGCACCCGTGCGAACCTAGGCTTTCTCCAGCGTTGCCTTGCGGTATTCCGCGTCGCGCTCGGCGCCGATGAGGGAGCGGACGGTTTCAGGTGTATAGCCGAACTGTTCGAGGGCGCGCGCAGACATCTGCAAGCCGGCCTCGATGGCGTCAGGTACGACGTGGGTCGCCCCGGCCTGGAACAGGCTGCGCGAATGGTCGGCGTCCTGCGCACGGGCAAGGATCGGGATTTCCGGACGGCCGCGGCGCACAGCCCGGACGATATGTTCGGCCGCCTGCGGGTCATCGATGGTGACCACGACCATGGCCGCGCCGGAAAGGCCTGCCTTGTCGAGAATCTCCTTACGGGCGCCGTCCCCGAAATAGACGCTCCAGCCCTGCTTGCGCAGGCGCGCCACCGTGTCGGGCCGGCTGTCCAGCGCCACCACGCGCGTGTTCTCTTCATCCAGGATGCGGGCCACTGCCTGCCCCACCCGGCCGAACCCGGCGATGATCACATGGTTTTCCAGCTCTGCCTTTTCGGCTGGAAGCGTCGTGGCATGGCCGTGTCCCTTTCGCTGCATGCGCCGGACAACGGATTGGGATCCGCGCCAGGTGACCGGGATCAGCAACATGGATAGGCCCGCCACGGCCGAGACGAGCGTTGCCTGATCGCCAGTGATGACCCCGCCGGCCGCCCCCGCCGCCAGCACGACGAAAGCAAACTCTCCCGCCGGGGCGAGCAGGCCAGCTGTTTCGGTTGCCAGTTCCGGGCTGCGCCCGAAGATCCGGACGGCTGCCCAGGCAATGACGTACTTCACCACCAGCAGCGCGATCAGCCCCATCAGGACGAGCGGCCATTCCCGCGCGATCACGCCAAGGTCCAGGCCGAGTCCGACGGTCATGAAGAACAGGCCGAGCAACAGCCCCTTGAACGGGTCGAGGTCGACTTCGGTCTGGTGCTTGAATTCCGTCTCGCCCAGCATCAGGCCGGCGAGGAAGGCGCCGAGCGCGATGGAGAGGCCTGCGCTGGCCGTCAGAACGGCGGCGCCCACGACGGTCAGCAGTGTGATTGCCATCAGGAAGTCTCGCCCGCCTGCATCGGCCGCCATCTGGAACAGGCGACGCAACAGGAAGCGGCCGATCACAAGCAGGATGCCGACGGCGAGCACGCCCTGCACCGCTGCCTCCAGCAGTACGGTGCCGAGGTTTGCGCCGGCTTCGGATGAGGCAAACCCCACAAAGATCAGGATCGGCGCGACCAGAATGTCCTGAAACAACAGGACGCCGAGCGCCGTGCGCCCGACCGGCGCCGAGGCCTGATGGTTCGCTGTCATCAGCTGCATCACGACGGCCGTGGACGACAATGCCAGGGCGAGCCCCACGACAATGGCCGCCGTCAGGTCGAAATCGAACACGGTCGCCAGCAGGGCCAGCAGGATCGCGCTGGCGGCGGCCTGCACGATTCCTGCGCCGAACACGATGCGCCGCAGCGACCAGAGCTGCTCCACCGACAGCTCCAGCCCCAGCAGGAACAAGAGAAACAGCACGCCCAGTTCCGCGAAAGGCGCCGCCGCTTCGGGCTCGGCGATGGTAAACATGCCGAGCGGCGCCCAGGTATCCGAAAACGAACCGAGGCCCCATGGGCCCAGCGCCACGCCAGCGAGGATGAAGCCCACAACAGCGGGCAGTTTCAGCATGCGCAGCGCCGGCACGACGAGCCCGGCAGCGATCAGGAAGACCAGCGCGTCCTTGATGAGGATCTCGTGGCTTCCTTCGTGCATGCAAAATCCCCTTTCATTGCGAGTCGGCGGCCCCGCTGCCGTCACAATTTCATTCTATCGGACCAGCCCGACTCTCCAAGGGAAGACATTACGTTGCATCAAGATTCATCGAAATTGCTGACAGATGGCGTTCCAAACTGGCTTCCTGTATGGAAGGTATCCGCTATGCGTTTCTTATCTGCCGCGTTCTTGTGTCTTTTTGCCTGGATGGCTGCGCCGGGGCTCGCTTCGGCGGCCGAAGTATATCGCGATGTGGTGTACAATCACATGCCCGCGGTCAGTGATGGCAATTTCACCATGGACATCTATGCCCCGGATGAGGCGGAAGACCTGCCCATCATCATCATGGTGCATGGCGGCGCATGGACCTATGGCAACAAGCAGAACGCCATAGGCCCGAAACAGTCGGATTTCTTCACCGACGAAGGGTTCATCTACGTTTCGATCAATTACCGCCTTGCACCGGACCACCCCTTCCCGGCCCCGGTGGAAGACCTCGCTTCCGCCATCGCCTTCCTCTACAGGAATGCCGACACTTATGGCGGCGATCCGGATTCCATCTTCCTGATGGGACATTCCTCCGGCGCGCACTCCGTGGCGCTGGTCTCGATCGATCCGCAATATTTGCGGGCCGAAGGTCTGGGCCTCGGCGTGATCAAGGGTACGGTGCCGCTGGATGGCGCATCCTACAATCTGGTGAAAACCGGCGAGAAGAATGGCGAGCTGCCGCGGTTCTACCGGCCAGCCTTCGGCGGCAAAGAGACCGTCTGGCGCGAGGCCTCCCCGACACTTCAGGTGATGGACGGCCGCCGCATTCCGCCATTCCGGATTTTCTATGTCGACCGCCCGGTCTCACCTGACCGCGCCAAGGAGCTGGCCGAAACGTTGCGCGACCATGGCTATGACGCCGAAGCCGTTCTGGCGAAGAAACGCTCGCACAAGAGTCTCAACAAACGGCTTGGCGCGGACGGCGACAAGTTCGGCCCGATGATCGCGGACTTCTTCCGCAGCCAAATGAACTAGAGGCGCAGCGCGCCGCGCTAGTGCACGCGGCAGGCAGCGGGGGTATCGAGGCCGAGCATGGGCAGGCCTTCGGCGCAAAGTTCGTGACCGCCTTCCCAGATCATGTGCAGCGCCACATAGAGGATGATGGCGAGGCCCGCGAAAGCAATCCAACGGTGGCGGGTCAGCACTTTGGCGATGAAGGTGGACGCAACCCCCATCAGCAGGATCGACAATGCGAGGCCGAAGACCAGCACGACCGGATGCTCCCGCGCCGCGCCGGCGACGCCCAGCACGTTGTCGATCGACATGGAAACATCGGCGATGATGATCTGCGTCACAGCCTGCCGAAGGGTCTTGCCGGGCCGCTGGCCGGCCACGGTGCCGTCAGCATTGAGGTCAACGCCTGACAAGGCTTCTTCGGCATTGTGTTGGGCCTCTTCCCTCAGCTCCCGCCACATCTTCCAGGCCACCCAGAGCAGCAATACCCCACCGGCGAAGAGAAGGCCGATGATCAGCAGCAATTCTGCCGCGACCAGGGCGAAGGCGATGCGCAGGACCGTAGCGAAAATGATCCCGATCAGGATCGCCTTGCCGCGCTGCTGCTTTTCAAGGCCCGCCGCCGCAAGCCCGATCACCACGGCATTGTCGCCAGCAAGCACAAGGTCGATCGCCACGACGGCGAAGAAAGCCTGCAGAAGTTCGGGGGTCAGGAAAGTCAGGTCGGGGACCATCGGCCAGAGGCGCCTTTCAGAAGCCCGGCCAGTATGGCGGGGCTCAGCCCTCTCAATATGGGGGAAGCCGCAGCGGCCTGCAATCAGACGGTCTCAGTCCCATTGCAGGCCATCGGTATGCCCTATGGTTCGACAACGTTGAACCAGAACGGCGCAGTCTCCAATGCGCTGAACCAGGCGAGCAGCGCCGACGGATCGCCCTCCACTTTCGCCTCCCCGGCCTTCGCAATGTCCTGGAAGCTCCGTGTCTGGAGGATCAGATCATTGAACGCAGCGCGGGATATGGTGAGCGTCGCAGCGGGCGAGCCGGAGGCAGACCCCGGCCGCGGGAAGGCCGTGCGGGTGCCCACGTCCAGCATCAACGTCTCTTCGGTATCCGGGAAGACGAAGTTCAGCGTGAACGGATCCCTTGTCAGCTTCTCTGGAGCGTAACGCACGGCCAGCGCGTTGAACAGTTCCACCGTCGGCACGCCCTTCAGGAAGTCGAGATTGCCGAGGCGGATCGCCTGATCCACTGGCAAACCGCGGCGCAACTCGGCCGCGCCGGTCAGGTAATAGTCACGCCAGGCGCCGGACTCTGCCTGGAAGCCCATCTGCTCATAGCTGGACGCCAGCCAGTCACGAGCCGCCTGATTCTCGGGATTTGAAAACACAACGGCATTGAACACTTCAGCCGCCCAGCGATAGTCGCCTTCCTTGAAAGCCTTTTCTCCCGCCACCAGGGCCGCATCTTCGCCTCCGGCCAGTGCGACCATGCGTTTGGAACGTTCTTCCATCGGCCAGGCATTGTATGTGGCAGGCACACCATCCCACCAGCCGAAATAATACTGGTAGACCGCCTTGGCGTTGTGGTTCAGCGTGCCGTAATAGCCGCGCGTGTCGAAATGGGTTTCCTGAACATCCGGCTCCGGAATGTCTTCCGCGATTTCGAACTGGGTCTGGCCCTGGTTCGCCCGCCGAACCGTCTGGTCATGCGTGTAGCGATACACATCGCGCTGGCCGCGCAGATAATCCTGCACGTTCTCCGTGCCAAAGGTCGGCCAGTGGTGGGATGCAAAAGATACGTCTGATTTTCCCGCATAGTTCACCAGCGCATAGTCCAGCACGCGGCTCCATTCGAGGAAGTCCCGAACCTTTGCGCCGCGCAGGGTCAGCCCGTTGTGGAAAGTTGCCGTTGCGACCTCAGCCGTACAGAGGGCGCGGAAGTCTGGCAGATAGAACATGAATTCGGCGGGGGCTTCTGTGCCGGCTGCGTCGATGAACTCGAATTTCACGCCATCGATCACACGCTGCGTACCTCGGCCCGAGATTTCTTCCGTCGGGGGAATGAAGCCTGCCGTGCCCGTCGACAAGGCCGGACCGAGACCGGTGCCGACCTGTCCGGTCGCGTCGTTCGGGAGCGTACCGCCAAACATCAGGATCGCCCGGCGCGACATGTAGTTGCCAGCCAGCAGGTTTTCCGCGATCGCATTTTCGGTGAACCCGACGGGGGCGAGCACCGGAACGCCGTTGGCGATATCGGATTCCGTGATCACACCCCGGGCGCCCGCAAAATGGTCTGCATGCGAATGGGTGTAGATAACGCCACTGACCGGGCGCTCCCCCAGCGTGTCGTTGACCAGTTTGAGGGCCGCTGCGGCTGTCTCCTTGCTCGTCAGCGGATCGACGATGATCCAGCCGGTGTCGCCGCGGATGATGGACATAACTGCCAAGTCATAACCACGCACCTGGTAGAGGCCATCCTTGACTTCGAACAGGCCATGCTTGGCCAGCAATTGCTGCTGACGCCAGAGAGAGGGGTTCACCGTGTCGGGCGCTGCGCCATTGATGAAATCCTGCGCATGGACGGCCCAGACGACCTTGCCGGTCTCGTCGACGATATCTTTCTGGATCTGGGCGAGCAGGCCGTGGCCGGCATCTTCGAAGTCGCCCGGCTGGTCCAGCGGCAGGCGTTCGGCCAGCGCGGCATTGGCCGCTTTGGTGGCTTCGGTGGCGACACCTGCAGGCGGCGCAACGTCGGCCTTCGGCGCGGTGGCAGCCTGTTCGGAGCAGGCAGCAAGACTGATCAACGCGGCGAGCGCGACGGCGGCATATCTCATTTGGTTCCTCCCGGAATTTTTCCCTGCAGTCTGCGCCGGGCCTGTCGGACAGACAAGAAAAGCCTGCGCACCGGACCGGTAATCACGAGTGCGGTATGTATATGATGCGCGGGTGAAAGCCCAGCTTTTATTGACATTAAGGACACCAAATGACACACCAGCATACTGTCGGTATGTATAAATCGCGCCGGTCCGGATCCACGCGCCAACACGCCGCCCGGCGTTGAGCGGCCTAGTGAGCGATGGAAACCGAGACGGCGCCGAATTGCTGGGGGCCGTCCTGATAGGCAAACTGCTCTGTCCGTGTCACCCATGTGAAAGCGACCTGCACGTCGCGATAGTGAACCACAAGGCCCGCCTGCAGGTCCCCGGAGAGCGCGCGGCGATCTTCCACACGCGCCGAGTCGCGCCACAGATTGCCGTCCAGGAACATGTCCCGTGCAATGGCGCGGCCGTCGACGCCGATAAAGGCATACCCGCCCCAGGGGGTTTCATCTGTACCGGGAATAAACTCCCCTGCCCCGGCCAGCGCCGGGCGGATGCGCGGCGGGCCAAATCCGGAGTCGAGATCCCAGCCAATACGCGCCGTCAGTCCCGTGTTCGCATAAGTGCGTACATTCCCTAGGGCAAAACCGGCATGCCCGGCAAAATCCGTTTCCAATCCGAATGGCAGATCGAACTTGTTCAGCCGCTGCAGGCGTTGCGCGATGATCTCGACACCCGGCTCATCTTTCAGCTGATGATCCCAACCCTGAGCCCCCGGAATACCCAGCATCTTGTGCCAATTGTTCTGGACAAATTCGCCGCCTGCCGACGGCCCGACGATCCCCAGATTGACCTGAAGCGTGTCCTGCAATTCCTTTTCGATGTCCGTCGCCGCAATCGTGGAAGACAAAGAAAGCCAGCCGGCATACGGCCGGTCGAGCGGGTTTGGATCCTCCAGCGTAATGTCCTCGGGCGTGAAGATGGCGTGGGAGAGACCAAAGCCCTGGCGCAGGTCTGTCCGCTCAACATCGATCCAGGGCAGCCGGGCCGCGACCCATTTCAGGCCGGGATGCACCTCGTCGGCAGCCGACACATGTTCGAGGCGCACGCCGTTCGAATAGTTCCGGTCCGTGCCGGAACCGAACATGTCATTCTCGGAAGTCAGTGACCAGACGCCCGGCTTTCGCGGGGCGACCGGACCGGTCTCAACCTGATCCTCAGCCGATGCGGGCAGCGCCATGACACAGGTCGCGCCAATGAAAAGGGCCGCTGCAATCCGCGCGGCCCCTGTCCCAGTCAGTGTTTCAAATCGGGTCAGTTTCATGCCCCGAGCGATAGCACCTATCGGCGCATGGTGAAACTGACACCTGCGAAATCTTCATTCTCGCTGAAGCCGCCATTGCGGTCGCGATATTTCACTTCCCGGCGGATATAGGACAGCGAAAGC
Organism: Hyphomonas sp. GM-8P; assembly: GCF_003263315.1. Classification (NCBI taxonomy): domain Bacteria; kingdom Pseudomonadati; phylum Pseudomonadota; class Alphaproteobacteria; order Hyphomonadales; family Hyphomonadaceae; genus Hyphomonas; species Hyphomonas sp. GM-8P. The sequence continues at coordinate 72,548 of NZ_AWFE01000061.1, read as the reverse complement.
TGGCCGCCGCCGCGCTGGATGGAGACGCCCGCCTGAAGGTCACCAACAGTCACCTGGTCGGTCAGAGACATGTCACCCAGTTGCGGTGTGAATCCGTTCCGATCCGCATCCCAGACAAGCGCTTCGCCATCGGCGCCCGCGAACAGGTACCAGCCCTGGGGCTGTCCGTTCGAATCCAGCAGGTCGAAGTCCTGACCGATACGGACCTCACCACCGAAACGCTGGGTCAGGATCTCGCCGTCTTCGCGCACGGCGATACGCGGCGCGACGCCCACATCGAAGGTGAGGCCGGTCATTTCTTTCGGAGCGGAGAACGCCACTTCGGCGGCGATGTCTTTCTCTACCTTGGCCAGCGCCGGGTTCAGCGCGGCTGCAGCAGAGCGCTCAGCCGTGACAGCCGTCAGAGCGCCTGAGCCGGACCAACCCAATTCAGGTTTGCCGGTCGATGGGGCCACCAGAGAGCCTGAAGAGAAATCTGCCGGCGTGCCGGTAAAGGCAAGGGTCGCCAATTCGCTGCCAAGGCCCAGCGGCGTGCCGGTAAACCGGCTCGGTAGGCCATCAACAACATGCACGGAAATCGCGGCACGGTCAGATGCAATCGGCGCTGCTGCTGACTGCGGGCCCGGTGCGGCCATCATCATGCCGACGGTCGGCGGCACAGCCGGTTCGATCCGCATCTGGTCATGCGGAGAGACGGCCACGCAACCCTGGCAGGCCATCGTCAATACTGCACTGGCAACTGCAACTACCATTCGACCCACACCTCTCATGGCTGCCTTCCCCGGGTTAGAACCGTTAACGGGAATTAGGCCACTGTTCATTTAATGTAGCATGAAGGCCACAGGCGCCTCAAACCACTTTCCACTCAAAAAAGATTAATTCTGATTACTCCAACGCGTTTCTGTAGAGTCTGTTCCAGACTCCGGTTTTTTTAGGATTATTTCGGGCAATTCTCGCGCCAAATCGCCATATTCCGGCATTAACCTATTGAAAAATTTAGATTAAGCGCCCTCAATCCAGACGTGTGAACTGGGTGTAATGCACCATTCTGACGCGAATTTGTGCACTTCCGACCGAATATGACACACGCAAACGGCGAGAACCTTGTCCGGGTTCCCGCCGTGCGCGATCAAATATGCTACTTCCGGATGACCCTTACTGGCAGGCCAGACACTCGTCATAATCGGTGTTCGGCGTCTCCATCTGACCGGCTTCCACCTTTTCCGAGCCTGCAAAGGCAGCCCGCTGAACAGACTTCGAGCGGCAGTAATAAAGCGACTTGAGCCCCTTCTCCCACGCCGTCCAGTGCAGCATGTGCAGGTCCCATTTGGCGATGTCGCCCGGCAGGAACAGGTTCAGCGACTGCGACTGGCAGATGTACGGCGTGCGGTCTGCCGCCAGTTCCACGATCCAGCGCTGGTCGAGTTCGAAAGCGGTCTTGAACACGGCGCGCTCATGCTCGTCGAGCTCTTCGAGGTGCTGGACCGAGCCTTCATGCTCCAGGATCGAACCCCAGGTTTCCGGCGTGTTGAGGCCTTTGCTTTCCAGCAGGGCTTCAAGCTGCGGGTTCTTCACCGTGAAGGAGCCCGACAGGGTCTTGTGGGTGTAGACGTTGGCCGGGATCGGCTCGATGCCGGCGGAGGTGCCGCCGCAGATGATCGAGATCGACGCGGTCGGCGCAACGGCCATCTTGTGGCTGAAGCGGGCCATCATGCCGGCGTCGCGCGCGTCTTCACACGGGCCGCGTTCTTTGGCCAGCTTCACGGATGCCGCGTCGGCGCCCTTGCGGACGTCCTTGAAGATCTTCTCGTTCCAGACCTTCGCCATGGCGCTTTCCATGGAGACGTTCATCTTCTGAAGGAAGGAGTGGAAGCCCATCACGCCGAGACCGACCGAGCGCTCGCGCTTGGCGGAGTAGACGGCGCGTTCCATTTCGGACGGCGCCCGCTCGATGAAGTCTTCCAGCACATTGTCGAGGAAGCGGAAGATGTCTTCGAGGAAGTTCTCGTCCTTCGACCATTCCAGATACTTCTCGGCATTGACCGAAGAGAGGCAGCAGACGGCCGTACGGTCCTCGCCGCGGTGATCGACACCGGTCGGCAGGGTGATTTCAGAGCAGAGGTTCGACTGCGTCACCTTCAGGCCCAGCTTGCGCTGGTGCGCCGGCATGGAATTGTTCACCGTGTCGGTGAACAGCAGGTAGGGTTCGCCGGTCTGCATGCGCAGCTCGAGAATCTTCTGCCACAGCTTGCGGGCGTTGACCGTCTTCAGCACTTCGCCGGTCTTCGGCGAGATCAGGCCGAACTCTTCATCATTGCGGACGGCTTCCATGAAGGCGTCGGTGATGTTGAGGCCGTGGTGCAGGTTCAGGGACTTGCGGTTGAAGTCGCCCGAGGCCTTACGGATTTCAAGGAATTCCTCGATTTCCGGGTGGTGGATGTCGAGGTAGCAGGCTGCCGAGCCGCGGCGGAGCGAGCCCTGCGAGATCGCGAGCGTCAGCGAGTCCATCACGCGGATGAACGGGATGATGCCGGAGGTCTGTCCGTTCTGGCCGACTTTCTCACCGATGGAGCGGACGTTGCCCCAATATGTGCCGATGCCGCCGCCATTGGAGGCGAGCCAGACATTCTCGGTCCAGGTGCCGACGATGTCGTCGAGCGAGTCGCCGACCTGGTTGAGGAAGCAGGAGATCGGCAGGCCGCGATCCGCGCCACCATTCGAGAGAACGGGCGTCGCCGGCATGAACCAGAGCTTCGACATATAGTCATAGAGGCGCTGGGCGTGGGCCTGGTCGTCGGCGAAGGCCTTGGAGACGCGGGCGAACATGTCCTGATAGGACTCGCCCGGCAGCAGATAGCGGTCTTCCAGCGTCTTCTTGCCGAATTCGGTGAGGTTCGCGTCGCGGCTGGAGTCGGTCACGACTTCCATGTTCGAAACCACACGCAACTGCGTATCAGCACCCGACTTCGGCTTCCCCTTGCGAGGCGCGTTTTCAGTCACAGCGTTGGCGTTGGTTGCAGACATGCGGCAGCCCTCCGGATCTATTGAAAATATAGGAACTTCAGCCCCAAGCGCCAATATGTGGCGCCCTCCGTCGTTCCTGACACTACATATAGTGTCCGAAGGTTAACACCCGGTCAACGTCGTTTGTCGGGAAAGCTTCACATTCGCCGTGGAAATCTGGTTAACAAACTCTTTCCGGAACCCTGAAAACTCAAGTACCACGGGCCTTCTGACCTGTGGAAATCATGATGGAACGCAGATCAGTGCATGAGGTGACCGCCGAAAAAACGGGCAAGGCCTGGCGGGCAATAAGGCGCGAAATCCGGGCCATACACTATCCCTAGTAGGTGCCTGTCCCCGAACACACGCAGAAAACGATTCCTGTCGCAGCCGATTCCCGGATGAGGCGAGCCGGATGAGTCGTCTCTCCTGCCCCGGACGGGCGGAATGAGATGGCATATCGATGAAATGGAGAAGATGAAGGAGACAGGCGAGCGACCCGGGCGGAAAACTCGTTGGGGCTGCTCCGTTCCCGGCCTGACCCGGTTGGCGAGCGGCCCGTCCGCCACCTGCCTCCCGCGAGCTATATGCGCAGAGGCCGCCCCGGACGCAAGGGCCAGAGTGAGTCCATGGCCAGACCAAGCCATGACCGCGCCGGACTATGACGGACCATCAAATGCTGTCCTGCTGAGGATCCCCATGCTAGCCATGACCCAACTTGTTCAAGAATGGGAAGGTTTCTCAATGAAACAAAAACTGCTCGCGATGGCCGCCGTGGCCGCATTGCTGAGCGCCGCACCGGCGCTCGCACAGGAAGACGAGGCGCCATCCAAGCGCTTCACCGCCGAGCGCGTCTTCGACATGGAGTATGCGACGGATCCGCAGGTCTCCCCGGATGGCAAGACGGTCGTCTATGTGCGCCACGCCATGGACAAGATGACAGACCGCGACACGGGGCACCTCTGGTCGATCGATCTGGACAGCGGCGCGCACCGTCCGCTGGTAACCGATGTGTCGGCCGGCCGGCCGCGCTGGTCCCCGGATGGCTCGCGCATCATCTACATGTCTTCGAACGGCAATGGCCCCGAGATGCGCCTCCTTTATCTGGACAGCGGCCGCAGCTTCTCGCTGGCCCAGTTCACCGAGGAAGGCCCGAGCAGCGCAGTCTGGTCGCCGGACGGCAAGCAGGTCGCCTTCTCCATGTTCGTGAAGGGCGAGACGCCAAGCTTCGCCAAGCCCCTCGCCCCGCCGGAAGGTGCCAAGTGGAATGACGGCGTGAAGGTCATCAACGACCTCACCTTCCGCTTTGACGGTGCCGGCTACCTGAAGGACGGCGCCGAGCAGGTGTTCGTGCTGACCGTCGATGGCGGCACGCCGCGCCAGGTGACGTTTGAAGAGGCCGACCTCGGCGGGCCGCAATGGCTGGACAATGACACGCTGCTGGTTACCGGCAACCTCGCAGACGACCGGGACATGGATCCGATCGAGAGCGAAATCTACAAGGTAGAGCTGGCCGACAATTCGATCAGCCCCCTGACCAGCCGCGACGGGCCTGACCTTGGCCCCGTCGTTTCCCCGGATGGCAAGACCATCGCTTTCCGCGGGTTTGACGATCACCTGAAAGCCTATGAGCAGGCCAATCTCTACCTGATGGATGCCGATGGCGGAAACGTCCGGGAACTGGCGGCCGACTTCCCGCTGGAATTCGGCAGCGTCGCCTGGGCCCCGGACGGCAAGAGCATCCTCGCCCTCTGCGAAGACCATGGTGTGCTCAGCGTTTATAATGTCGAACTGAACGGCGATGTCAGCCAGGTTGTCACCAATGTCGGCGGCGCCTCCATCGGGCGTCCCTATGCCGAAGGCAGCTTCTCCGTCAGCGAAGGCCGCCGGCCGGTCATCGCCTATACGGCCGGCTTCTCCGACCGCCCGGCCGAGGTCGCTACGATCGGCGCCAATGGCAAGAACAACCGTGTCTTGACGGAACTGAATGCCGACGTCCTGCCCTATCTCGACATGGCGAAAGTGGAGGAGCTTCACGTCGCCTCCAGCGCCGATGGCCGCGAGATCGAGGCGTGGGTCGCCCTGCCGCCGGACTTCAAGCCCGATGGCAGCTTCCCGATGATCCTGGAAATCCATGGCGGGCCTTACGCCATGTACTCGCCGTTCTTCGGCAGCGAGATCCAGCGCTATGCCGCTGAAGGTTATGTCACCGTGTGGACAAATCCGCGCGGCTCGACCGGCTATGGCGAAGAGTTCGCCCAGCTGATCGACCTTGCCTATCCCGGCAATGACTATGACGACCTGATGAGCGTCGTCGATGAACTCGTCGCCAAAGACTATGTCTCCGAAGATCGCCTGTTCATCACCGGCGGCTCCGGCGGCGGCATCCTGACGGCATGGACCGTGACGAAGACTGATCGCTTCGCGGCCGCTGCCTCGATCAAGCCGGTGATCAACTGGATGACGATGGCCCTCGCCGGCGACATCGCGCAGTTCGTACGCCGCCACTGGATCCGCGCCGACCCATGGGCCGACCCGGAGGCCTTCCTGAAATTCTCGCCGATCCGCTATGTCGACAAGGTGACGACGCCGACCATGATCATGGTGGGTGAGGAAGACTGGCGCACGCCCGCCTGGGAAGCCGAACAGTTCTACACCGCCCTTAAAATGAATGGTGTGGACACGGTCTATGTCCGCGTGCCGGGTTCGCCGCACTATATCGCTTCCCGTCCGTCCCGCCTGATCGCCAAGACAGACAACATCATGGGCTGGTTCGCGAAGTATGACCCGGCGAAGAAAGAGGATGGGGCGGAAGACTGATGCCCGAACATCCAGCCCTTGTTGACAGCCTTGGCCTGCTCTCTGAGCGGGCCGGGGATGTGACGGAACAAGTATATGCGCGGCTGTTCGCGGCCTATCCGGATCTCGAAGACCTGTTCCTGATGGATACGGATGGCGGGGTGCGCGGCTCGATGCTGAGCCAGGCGTTTGAATGCCTGATCGATCTGGCGGACGGCCCCGGCACGCTGGCCGAAACCGTGATCCGGTCGGAACGGGTGAATCACGACACCTATGATGTGCCCGCCGGCATGTTCGAGGTCTTCTTCGACATCATCCGCGATGTGACGAAAGAAGTGGCGGGCAACGACTGGTCGCCGTTGATGGAGGCGGCGTGGACGTCAGTGCTTGCCGACGTTTCGCGCCTCTCCCAGCCCCTGCCCGCCTGAAGCGCCGCGGGCCCTGCCTTTGACCCCGGCGCTCCGCACGGACAGCGCTAGTCGCCGGCAGGCGACTCGTCGCGTGTCCGCGTCTTGCCAACCCCGGTCACAATGCCAAGGCCAAACAGGGTGAAGGCGCCGACGGCGATCCAGCTTGGCGCGATGCCGAGCAGGAAGGCACCATAGGCCAGTCCGGCGATAAGGATGACGAAGCCGAACAGGTAGAGAGAAAAAGACGACATGGCGCACGCTCCCGGTTCTTATGAGTCCGGGAACAAACGTCTCAAACCGCCTCCGGTTCCGATGGCCTTGCCGCTTCAATGCCCGGCAAGATCGCCTGAGGTCAGGATTGGCCACAGGGTGGCGACCAGAAGCAGCGATGCAGCGATGTTGAAAATCCGCAGCCGGAGGGGGCTGTGCAGGAACCGCCGAACCTGCGTGCCCATGACCGTCCAGGTGGACGTGCTGAACAGGCTGATGCCGGCGAAGACGCCCGCCATGATCGCAAGGCTGATGAAGGGATGGTCCGGCAGCGTGTAGGCACTGATCGCCGTCAGGGCCATCGCCCAGGCCTTCGGGTTGACCCACTGGAAGGCCGCCGCCTGCACGAAACTGAACGGCTTGCCCGTGTTTGCCTCCATGGCCGCGTCCGGCGGCGGGGCGGCATTGGCAATCTTCCAGGCGAGGTAAAGCAGGTAAGCGGCGCTGGCGCCCTTCAGGACCAGCAAAGTCACCGGGAAGGCATCGAAAATCTGCGCCAGCCCCAGTCCGACCAGCACGATCATCAGGGTGAACCCGACCGTGACCCCGGCCATGTGCGGCAATGTCCGCTTCAGACCGAAATTGGTGCCCGATGCCATCAGCATCAGATTGTTCGGCCCCGGCGTGATGGAGGCAACGAACGCGAACACGAAAAGTGCAAGGAGGAGTTCAAACGGCATCATGGCGCAACTTTATGCGAGCCATGACGCAATGTACTTGCATATTTGCCCAACGAGACACTATTTTCACAATTCATGACGGAAATTGATACCATAAACCGCAAGATATTACGCGAGCTTCAGGCGAATGGGCGGATCAGCAATCTGGATCTGGCCGAGAAAGTCGGCTTGTCCCCCTCGGCCTGTTTGCGCCGGGTGCAGGAACTGGAACGCACCGGCGTCATCACGGGCTATCGCGCCGTGGTCGACCGTGCCGCAACAGGCAATGGCTTCGTTGCCTACATCACGGTCGGCCTGTCACGCCACACGAAAGCCGATCAGACAGCCTTCGAAAAGGCCATGCAGCGCGCGCCGGAAGTCCGCGAATGCCACAATGTGACGGGCACGATCGAATACCTGCTCCGCGTCGAGGCGGCGGACCTGGCGGCGTATAAGCATTTCCACACGGAAGTGCTTGGTACGGTGCCGCAAGTCAGCTCCATCACGTCGTACATCGTGATGGGTTCGCCCAAGGACGAACGCGCCTGATGTCAGATCAGGCTTCGGCCTTCTTGGCGTTACGCTTGCGCTCGTGCGGGTCGAGGAAGATTTTGCGCAGGCGGATGTTCTCCGGCGTGACTTCCACGAGTTCGTCGTCGGCGATGTAGGCCAGCGACTTTTCCAGCGTCATCTGAAGCGGCGGCGTCAGGCGCACGGCTTCGTCAGAGCCCGACGCGCGCATGTTGGTCAGCTTCTTGCCCTTGAGGACGTTCACTTCGAGATCATTGTCGCGCGTGTGCTCGCCGATGATCATGCCGCCATACACCTTGTCGCCCGGATGGATCATCATCGGCCCACGGTCTTCGAGGTTCCAGAGCGCGAAGGCCACGGCCTCCCCCTGCTCCATCGCGATCAGCACGCCGGTGTGACGACCCTGGATCTTACCCTTGTGCGGGGCGTATTCGTGGAAGACGCGGTTCATGATCGCGGTGCCGCGCGTGTCAGACAGCAGCTCGCCCTGGTAACCGATCAGGCCGCGCGTCGGGGCGTGGAACACCATGCGCGTGCGGCCCGCGCCGGAGGGGCGCATGTCTAGCATGTCGGCTTTGCGCTCGGACAGTTTCTGCACGACGATCCCGGAATGCTCATCATCGACGTCGATAACGACTTCCTCGATCGGCTCCAGCTTGTTGCCGCTCTCGTCTTCCTGCATCACGACCTGCGGACGCGAGACCCCAAGTTCGAAGCCTTCACGGCGCATCGTCTCGATGAGGACGGCCAGCTGGAGTTCGCCCCGGCCGGACACGGTGAACGCTTCAGCATCCGAGGCGCGTTCCACTTTCAGCGCGACGTTGCCTTCGGCTTCCTTCAGCAGGCGGTCCCAGATCATGCGGCTGGTCACCTTGGTGCCTTCGGTGCCGGCAAGCGGGCTGTCGTTGACGCGGAAGGTCATGGAGATGGTCGGCGGGTCAATCGGCTGGGCGGCGATCGGCTCGGTGACGGACGGGTCGCAGAACGTGTCGGCGACGTTCGCCTTGGTCATGCCGGCCAGCGAAACGATGTCACCAGCCTGCGCTTCTTCGACCGGCACGCGCTCCAGTCCGCGGAAGGCGAGCACTTTCGAGACGCGGCCCTGCTCAACGAGACCGCCTTCGCGGTTCAGCACCTTGATCGTCTGGTTCGGCTTGATGCTGCCGGAGGCCACACGGCCCGTCAGGATGCGGCCGAGGAAGTTGTCGGCGGAAATCGTGGTGGCGAGGAAGCGGAACGGGCCCTCTTCCACTTTCGGCACCGGCACATGGTCCACGACCAGCTGGAACAGCTCGTCCATGTTGGCCTTCGCCGTTTCGTACTGGCTCGACATCCAGCCCTGCTTGGCCGAGCCGTAGAGGATCGGGAAGTCGAGCTGCTCGTCGGTGGCGTCGAGGTTGGCGAAGAGGTCGAAGACTTCGTTGACCACTTCGTCCGGGCGGCGCTCCGGCTTGTCGATCTTGTTCACGGCAACGATCGGCTTCAGACCGACTTTCAGCGCCTTGGAAACGACGAACTTGGTCTGCGGCATCGGGCCTTCGGCAGCGTCGACCAGAACGATAGCGCCGTCCACCATGTGAAGGATACGCTCCACCTCACCGCCGAAATCGGCGTGTCCGGGCGTGTCGACGATGTTGATGCGGTAGCCGTTCCACTCGACCGACGTCGTCTTGGCGAGAATGGTGATGCCACGCTCTTTTTCCAGATCGTTGGAATCCATCATCCGCTCAGCCGTCTTCTCGTTTTCACGGAAGGTGCCGGACTGTTTGAGGAGCTCATCCACCAGCGTCGTCTTCCCGTGGTCGACGTGGGCGATGATGGCGATGTTACGCATTTTTTCGATAGGCGTGGACATGTACGGCAGGCTTTCGGGAGGTAAGAAAGGGGAATTCCCGCGCCCGGTACAGGATGCCGCACGGTTTGGCTATGCCCAAGTGTCAGAAAGGCCCCAGGAGCTGAACAGCTGCTATATCGGCAAAGGCTCCGCTTCCTGTTGCAATCGTCATGGAACAGAGCCCTGCGCCACTCATTGATAAGGTACAGGGCTGGACGGGACCGCGCGACACAATCCGCGCGCCAAATTAGCAGGAAAGGATTCATCATGACGAAACGTGCCGAAAACCGCACCCTCGCCATTCTCGCAACCGACGGATTTGAGCAGATCGAGCTGACCTCGCCGAAAGAAGCCATCGAGAATGCAGGCGGCACCTGCAAGATCGTGTCGCCGAACGATCAGCGCATCCAGGGCAACAAGCACCGCGAACACGGTGACTGGTTTGATGTGGATGTGAAACTGGACGAGGCGAAGGCGGAAGATTTCGATGCGCTGCTCATTCCGGGCGGCCTGTTCAATCCGGACGCGCTGCGCCGGAACAGCAGAGCCCTTGCATTCGTCTCGGCTTTCTTTGAGCAGAAGAAACCGGTCTTCGCCATCTGCCACGGACCGCAGGTCCTCATTTCGGCCGGCCTGGTGAATGGCCGTAAAATGACGGGTTTCGCCGCGATCCAGCAGGACCTGAAAAATGCCGGCGCTGTCGTGACCGACGAAGCGGTTGTCGTGGACGAAGGACTCGTCACCTCGCGCAATCCGGATGACCTTGACCAGTTCAATGCCAAGATCGTTGAGGAGATCTGCGAGGGCAAACATGCTGGCCAGCGCGAGTCCCTGACCGCCTGATCAGGAAGCTTCCGCGCGGTGCCGTCTTGATCACGGTCAAAAGCTGCTGCATGCGCGTTGCATGACGAACTCAAACGATATGCCGCTTGCGGCGAAACCGATAGATCGTGCCGCGCACCGGCGGCTGGACGAGGCCTGGCTGGAAGAAGCCTTTGCGCGCGAAGACGTGCTCGTTCTGCTGATGAAGAATGGCGAACCCTTCGTGCATCCGGGCCGTGAGAGTGGGCTGGTCTGGATGGGTCCGGAAGCAGCACGCATTTCTCCGGGATCGCCTCGCCTCTTTCTGGGAGAGGACAAGGCCGGGACGCCCGTGTTCGCGATCGACCTGCCAGAACGTTTCGATCTTGATGGATCGCTGATCGCGGGCGCGGGAAAATTTCTCGATTTCCGTGCGGCTGCCGGATTGATTCCGGAGATGGATGGCAACTGCGCCTCGACCGCGCGGTCGATTTTCATGTGGCACCAGAGCCACAGGTTCTGCTCAAAATGCGGTGCGGAAAGTGCGATGGTCGAAGCCGGATGGAAACGGCAATGCCCGTCGTGCGGCGCCGAACATTTCCCTCGCACCGATCCCGTCGCGATCATGCTGGCGGTAAAAGATGGCAAGGCGCTGATCGGAAGACAGAAGATGTGGCCGCCGGGTTTCTATTCCTGCCTCGCCGGATTCTGCGAACCCGGAGAAACGATTGAGCAAGCGGCGGCGCGCGAAATTTTCGAGGAAGCTGGTGTAGTTACTGATGCTGCGAGCGCAGAGTATGTCGCGTGCCAGCCCTGGCCCTTCCCCTCTTCGTTGATGGTCGGCCTCATCCTGGAAGCGGAAGGGTTCGACATTTCGATCGATGAGAAAGAAATCGAAACGGCCCGCTGGGTGACGCGCGAAGAGATGGTCCGGATTCTGAACCACTCTCATGAAGAGATCTTCGGGCCGCCGCCGATGGCCATCGCCCACCACATCATGAAAGCCTGGTCAGAAAAAGATCATTGACCGCACACGGAAGGCGTGTTTCGCCTCTCTTCACAGGCGAAAATCTGGAGTTGAGTTCGCGCGAATCACAGTAGTGAGAAATTTGCCACTGACAGGAGATCGGACATGGCAACTGCAACGAAAAAACCGGCTGCGAAAAAACCGGCGGCAAAAAAGCCAGCCGTGAAAAAGCCGGTCGCGAAGAAACCGGCCGCTAAGGCTGCGACTGCAACGAAGACCGCTGCCGCCAAAAAGCCGGCCGCAAAGAAACCTGCTGTCGCAAAGAAGCCGGTTGCAAAGAAACCGGCTGCGAAGCCGGCCGTGAAAAAAGCTGCTCCGAAAGCTGCCAAGCCTGCTGCAAAGAAGCCGGCCGCCGCCAAGAAGCCTGCTGCGAAGAAACCGGCTGCGAAGAAAAAGTAAGCCGGACAATAAAGTTCCAGGAAAAGCGGACGCGGGAAACCACGTCCGCTTTTTTTAATGTCGGAATGTCAGCGAAGGAGCGTTCAGAAACGGTGCTTAAGGCCGATCTGGAATCCGTCGACATCACCGTCCGACGTGCCTTGCTCCGCATAGTAATTATAGCCACCGGTCAGGCTGGTCGACTCCGTTAGGGAAACCTCGGCCCCCAGACTGCCGGCGAAACCGTACCCACTCGGTGAACTTGAGTTTGTCCTGCCGGCTCCAAAATCCGGACTGGAGCCGGTTTCCTGCGTAATATCGTATTTGTAATGTGATACCCCGGCCTTGCCGACAAGACGGATACGATCAGTCACAGGCAAATGGCCAACGCCCATCAGATCAATGCGATGTGAAAGGTCTGCCGACATCCGGTAGGATGGGAGGGTGACCGTATTTCCATTAAGTTCGATCGTGCTCGAAGGTGAGAAAGTCCCGTCTCCGTCAACGCCAGTGGCTGCGGTCACTTCGGCGCCAAAATAGCGGTTGAAGTCATAACCGCCCGTCAGGCCCAGCGCCTGATATTCGTAGGGACTGTCAGTCTCCTGCAAACGCTCATAGCTCAGTCCGGCATACCAGCCGGACTCGTCCGAGCCTTCGGCATAAGCGCAGGGAATGATGGCCGCAGCGGCCATAAGGAAGGTGAAAGTTCGCATCCAGGTATCCTTTCAAAGTGTTGGATACCTGTTCCTTCAGATTTAATTACCCTCAACCTCAAGTTAAACGAGAGTCATGACGCAGAATTCACGCAAGACTGTCGTAGTGGCACCTATTCCTGCAGGTCCTGCCATTGCGCGTCTGCCTTTTCGATGAAGCCCGGAACATCGGCATTCCACTTTTTCTGAATGCCGGCATTGTAGTTCAGGTAAAGCTTGCCATCGACGATCTTCCAGTATTTCGCATCACCCTTGGCGTATTTGCCGTCGGCCATGGCCCAGGCGCAGTAACCGCCATATTGCGGGGCGTAGGCCGCCGGGTCCGCGAGGAAGGCGTCGCGGTTTGCGGCTGAGGCAAACTGGAACGTGGCGCCCATATATTCCGTGGAGAATTCCTTGGCCCCCTTCACCGGCTCGCCTTTGGTGAAATAGGCCACAGGGTCATACCCCTGCAGGGCTGTATCCGAGAACCGGCCGGTATAGATTGCCGGCTCCGCATGGGCTGTGGGGGCCAAGGCTGCGACTGGTGCAAAAGCAACGAACGCTGCCAGGAACAGAGGACGAAGTTTCATTGGAAGATATCCTTTCAGGAAGTGAGCCCGGCCGCCAGCGAAGGGTGAGGCGTGGCGGCCGGTCGAAGCTTCAGGCAGCGGCGTGCCGGGCTTCGGAATGGAGAGATGTTTTCACGGGCGGCACCAGGACATTCCCGATACCGGCAAGCATGGCGACAAGGGTCTCGCGACGCGCAGCCAGCATTGCAATCGAGCTGAGCCAGACCGTGACGGCCATGGCGAACAGGCCACCACCATCATTGTTCGGATCGATGCCCAGCGGCGTCCAGAGGTGGAAGTTCACCGCGCCGGTCATCACGGCGACAGCGATCAGCGCGCCGAGTGTCTGCAGGCGGCGCAGCGTGGGAAACAGGCCAAGCAGGAGCAGCGTTGCCGCCACCAGTTCTGCAGTACCGATGACATATTGGCTGAACAGGCCCGTCTGGGCGAACAGGCCGGGCGCGCCGAAGCTGGCAGCCCAGGCATCGAGCCGACCGAAAATAACCTGCGTCTCGATCGCATTGGTGAATTTGAACCGCAGACTATCGAGGAACACCGCTGAAGCCACGAGGCTGTAGGCGATGGGCGTGTATTTCTTTATTCGTGCAAGCATGATGGCGTCTCCCTTTAAGCCGCTTGTCTCATGGCGCCCCGCACACAGGCAAAGCAAAGGCGTGTGAACATCGCTCACGGATTCGTGGGCCATTCGAGAGCGGGAATTGCGCCTGCCCCCTCGCAGAACAGCCCCGCCTTCCCTACATACAGGGCCGTTCTGCAAGGGGGGTCGAATGGACCGGATCGATGCAATGCGCCTGTTCGTCCGTGTGGCGGATGCGGGCAGCTTCTCTCGCGCTGCTGCGGATCTCGGGATCGGCCAGCCGACTGTCTCGCGCCGGATCCAGGATCTGGAATCCCAGCTCGATGCGATGTTGTTCCTGCGCACGACGCGGGCCCTCAGCCTGACCGAAGCCGGCGAGCGCTTCTATCGCCGTGCCGTCGATATCCTCGCTGAGTATGATGAGGCCGAAGCCGAGGCCCGCGGACTGGAGCACGAACCCGTCGGCCTGCTGCGCATCTCCTGTTCCCACTCCTTCGCCCGCCATGTGATCGCGCCCGAAATTGCGAGCTTCATGCGGATCTATCCGCATGTGAAGTTCGATGTGATCGGCGACGACTTTCTCACCGACATTGTCGGCGAAGGGGTCGACCTTGCCTTCCGCCTTGGCGAGCTGACCGATTCCAGCCTGATGGCGAAGAAGCTGGCAGAGGCGCCGCGCGCGCTATGGGCCTCCCCTGCCTACCTGGAGCGCAAAGGCACGCCGCAAAAACCGGCAGACCTCGCCAAGCATGACGCGCTGATCTTCCGCCATACCCGATCCACCATTTGGACACTGACCAATGGCAACCAGAAAGAGGACGTGACCGTCGACGGGCCGTTCCGCGCCTCTGGCGGCGAGATCCTGCAGCAGGCCGCCGAGGACGGGCTCGGAATTTTGATGGCGCCGGGCTGGCTCGTTTCGAACTGCCTCGGATCGAACACGCTGGTGCGCGTCCTGCCTGAGTGGAACGCGCAAAGCCTGTCGATCCACGCCGTCTGGGCCGCGGGCAAACTCCGCGGCAAGGCGAAGTTATTTGCAGACCACCTGGCCGACAGCCTGAAAACGAAAATCCAGATCTGCTAGCCTTCGCGGTAGCCCGCCGCGGGGAACACACCCACCAGCTTCATCATCTGTGTGAAGAAGCCGACCTCCTCCAGCGCTAGCTGGACGGAACGCTCATCCGGATGGCCTTCGATTTCGGCGTAGAACTGCGTCGCGGTGAAATTGCCGCCGACCATGTAGCTTTCCAGCTTGGTCATGTTGATGCCGTTGGTGGCGAAACCACCCAGCACCTTGAAGAGCGCCGCGGGAATGTTGCGCACTTCGAACAGGAATGCCGTCTTGGCCGGCCCGTCGCCAAGCTCGATCTCGGAAGGTTCGCGCGACATGATCACGAAGCGGGTCGTGTTGTGCGCGGCGTCTTCGATGTCTTCAGCCAGAATTTCGAGGCCATAGACTTCGGCCGCCAGACGCGGTGCGATGGCGGCAAGGGTCCGGTCGCCGCTTTCGGCCACTTCGCGCGCGGCGCCAGCCGTATCCGACGCCGTCACCGAATCAATTCCATGCTCCCGCAGGAATTTCCTGCACTGGCCGAGACCCATGATATGGGACCGGGCCTTCTTGACCTCTTCCAGTTTCACGCCCGGCAGGGCCATCAGCTGGAACCGGATCGGCAGGTAGTGCTCAGCGACGATCTGAAGGCTGGTCCCTGGCAAAAGGGAATGAATATCGCTGACCCGGCCGGCAATCGTGTTTTCGACGGGAATCATGGCCAGATCCGCCTCGCCCTTCTCCACAGCGGCGAAACAATCCTCGAATGTCCGGCACGGCAAGGGTTCCAGCGCTGGAAAAGCCTGATTGCAGGCGATGTGCGAATTGGCCCCCGGTTCGCCCTGATATGCGATTTTTCCCGTCATTTTTCCGGCCTTTACCGTATTTCTTGCTGCGTCGGATCGCCGCGACGAACAGGGGAAGCTTCCCTATCGCGCAGCCTTTATATTGCGGGCCATCCGTTAGCGTGCCAAAAGGCGCGCGCGCAAGACTTATGACCAGACAGATTCGAAGGAAGATCCTCATGGGGGAACTCGGTCTCAACAAGATCCTGGGAGCGCTGCTGGCGACCGCACTGGGCCTTTTCGGGCTCAAGACGCTTTCTGATGTGGTGTTTGCCCATGGTGGAGAAGGCCACGGGGAAGAGCACGCTGAAGCGACTTCCCTGTCGGAGCAGATGTGCGAAAAATTCGCTTACTGCGTCGAAGTTGCCGGCGGCGGCGCCGCGGCAGCTGAAGAGGAAGAAGTGTTCGACCTCGGTGCCCTGCTTGCTGCTGCGGACATTTCGCGCGGCGAACGCACCTTCAAGGGCCAGTGCACAACCTGCCACACGATTGAAGAGGGCGGCGCCAACGGCACCGGCCCGAACCTTCATGGCGTTGTCGGCGCTGCCAAGCACCATCTTGCGGACTTCAACTACTCCGCTGCCATGACCGATCTCGGCGGCACGTGGACTTATGAAGATCTGAACCATTGGCTGGAAAACCCGAGTTCGTTTGCCCGCGGCACGTCCATGTCCTTCGCCGGTCTCCGCAAGGATCCGGACCGGATCAACGTGATCGCCTACCTCGCCGCGAATACTCCGGACGCCCCGCCGTTCCCGGCCCCGTTGCCGGCCGCTGGTGAAGACGATGGCGCTGCTGCTGCCGAAGAAGGGGCTGAAGCCCCGGCAGAAGGGGAAGAAGCTGCTGCCCCGGTCGAAGACGCTGTGGAAGGTGCAGCCGAGACGGTCACCGAGGCTGTCGTTGAAGAGGCTGATGCCGCCACCGAAACCGCTGAAGAGGCTTTTGACGAAGACGCCCCGACGCCGACGGAAGAAGAAGGCGAGTAAGGCTCAGGCGCCGGTCTTCCAGGCCGGCACCATCCCCTTCTCTGAAGATATTTGTATGCGCCGGGCCCCTATGGGCTCGGCGTAATACTTTGCGATCCGGGTCACGGCTTCCTCGAATGGCTCGTGCGCAGCGGCCATATGCCAGGCATTGGCGTGCAGGAGGTGGCCGGAATCGGTCATGATGCCGGCATGGCCTTTCCAGAACACGATATCCCCGCGCTGTAGCGCGCCAGGGGCCTGCCAATCGGCAATGGCCTCTCCGGCCCACGCAAACTGCATGTCACTGTCGCGCGGCAGCAGCACACCTGCCGCCTCGAAGGATTGCTGGGTCAGTCCCGTACAATCCAGGCCAAGCCCGGACCGCCCGCCCCAGAGATAGGGCGTGCCAATGTACCGCTCAGCCACGCTGACCGGATCCTCCTCAAACACGTCGAGCGGCGCCAGGTGGCGATGATGGACCCATCCGGCATCCTGGCACTGCCGCCAGTCGCCTTCCTCTGCCATCACGCTGACACGCGCGCCCAGGCTCAGTATCAGCTGCGGCGGAGATTTCAGGTCCGGCCTCGCATAGGCGTGGGTATGTGGCCGTGTGATGCGATGCGTTGGGGCAAGCAGGCGTTCAGACAGCCCCGCCAACGCCACCCATCCGACATAGCGGTCGCGCTGGCACTGAACGAGCGCAAAGCCGTGCTGCTCTTCGAAAACATCCAGGATTTCGCCAAACAGCGCTTCGGTGGCGAGGCGGGAATCCGGTAGCGGACCTTCCCGGACTGCCACGCTTCCCGCGCGCACCTGTACGGGGCGGCACGGCCTGTCAGGCGGTGTCAGTCGGGTATCATTGTAGTCAGGCATGGAAAGCCCCGCAGCGTTGTCCTACGCCGCCGAAGCCTTGCGTGCTTTCGAGCTTGCGGCAGCTTCCTGATCCTTGCCGGAGGATGCGGCGAGAACAAGGCCCGCAAACCGGCGAAGATATGTCATGCCTGCCGGGCGGCGTTCCAGGAAGATGTTCCGCAGGTCGGCCTCATCGCGTACGCGCTTGATGAAATCGAGGCGCTCCAGCGCATCCAGTGCGCGGGTGACGGCCGGTTTGGCAATATTCAGCTGCTCGGCAAGACCCCGCACCGTGTGCGGCCCCGGCATGAGGGCGATGGTCATCAGGATGGCCTGCTGGCGGGCTGTCAGGTCCGGCGCGTCGGAACGAACCGAGGCAGTCACCGCACGGCGCCACAGTTCCAGACCTTCGCGCTCTGACAGTTGCATCCTGCTCATCCCCTTTGATTTTCGTCTTACGCAAGAATCTCAGGTGATTTGCGGACTCCGTCCAGCCCTCTGCGCGCCGATACGGCAGTGCTTGCCCCTTCACATTGTGGACAAAACACACGACATTGGACCCATGAGTGCCACAGACAGCCATTCTCATGTCCACGCCAACACGCCCTGCAGTCCGCAGGACGTCGACGCGTTCCTGAACGAAGCCGAAACCCTGGTTGCCCGCCAGGGCCAGCGGATGACGAAAATCCGCCGCAAGGTGTTGCGCCTGCTGCTGGAGAGCACTGAGCCCGCCAAGGCCTATGACCTGCTGGCGAACCTCGACGGGGAAGGCTCCGCCAAGCCGCCGACGATCTATCGCGCGCTGGATTTCCTTCAGGACACAGGCCTCGCCCACAAGATCGAGAGCCTGAACGCCTATGTCGCCTGCGGGCATGCCAGCCACCGTCATTCGGCTGTGTTCCTGATATGCGACCAGTGCCATGGCGCCGAGGAGCTCCATGCCGAAGCGACCAGCGCCGCCCTCAAGGCCGAAACGGATGCGGCCGGTTTCAAAATGTCCCGCGCAGTTGTGGAAGTGCGCGGTATCTGCAGGGATTGTGCTGCGTGAAAACTCTCTGGCGGGGAAGCTGCAATCAGTGGGATTGCGACGAGATGGGGCACATGAATGTGCGCGTCTATGTCGAGAAACAAATGGAAGGCCTGGCGGTCTTTGCCCATGCGCTCGGCATGCCGCACGCCTTCCGGCAAAACTCCCCGTCCACCATCGTTCCGGTGGACCAGCATATTCGGTTCGTCCGCGAAGTCCTGCCCGGCCGGCCGCTCAGCATGAAGGGTTGCCTGATCGAGGTCGGTGAGGCCGACGCACTCGTTTATCAGGAGCTGCGCCACGCGGATGGCCAGCTGGCCGCCGCTTTCCGGACTCGGATCATGCATATCGACACAGCCGGACGCGAACCCTTTGCGTGGGGCAAGAGCGTGCGCGCGGCCATGGCCGACGACATCGGCACGCCGCCTGACGAGTCAGCCCCGCGCTCCATCGATCCGGAGGCCACAGGCCTGCCCTATGACGACATCTCGATAGAGACACCGCGCGACCTCGGCATCGCCTGCATCGGCATGGGCGCCGTGCCGCCGCAGCATCTGGACGTGCACGGACGGATGTCTCCGGCATGGGTAATTGGGCGTGTATCGGATTCCGTCCCCAATCTCCTGTTCGACTGGCGCAAGAAAGTGGCCGCGGCGGCAGGCGACCTGCGCATGGGCGCGGCGGTGCTGGAATACCGGATCCGCTATCACGACATGCCGGAAGCGGGTGACCGGTTCGAAGTCTATACCGGCCTTGGCGGCGTTCAGGGCAAGACCCATAGCCTGCTCCACTGGCTGATGGATCCGGTATCCGGCAAGCCATGGGCAACCAGCCAGGCGACCGCCATCACGCTCGACCTCGACGCGCGCAAGGCCATCCCCGCCCCGGCCGCAGCTATCGAGGAACTCGAACGCCTCGCCCCGAAAGGCCTGTCGATCTGACTTAAAACGCCGTCGCGATAATCTCGGCGACGCGCGGAATGTCTTTCAGGTTCAGCCCAGCGATATTGATACGGCCCGATCCCGGCATGTAGAGACCGAATTCTTCTCGCAAGGCTTTCGCGCCTGCCGGCGTGACCGGCAGTTGGCTGAACATGCCGTTCTGCGTCGTAAGGCTTGCGAGCAGGTTCGAACCGGTGCGCTGGACGAGTTCCCCCGACAGGGCCTTGCGCAGCGAAATCATCCGCTCCCGCATCGATGTCAGCTCCGCTTCCCATTCGGCGCGCAGGGCTGTATCGCCAAGGATCGTCGCCACAATGCCCGCGCCATGCGCCGGCGGCATGGACCAGGTCGCCCGGGAAATGTCCGCCACATGGGTGGTGGCTGCCGCGATGCCGTCCGCCGTTTCGCCCACCGCAAGGAAGCATCCGGCCCGCTCGCGATAGAGGCCGAAATTCTTGGAACAGGAATAGGAGATCAGCGCCTCGCCGGCCGCGTCTATGAAGGCGCGCACGCCGGCGATGTCTGCGTCGAGGCCATGCGCGAAGCCGTGATAGGCAACATCCAGCATGACGATCAGGCCGCGTTCCTTCACGAAGGCGCCGAGGTCGCGCCAGTCTTCCAGTGTCAGGTCGATACCGGTCGGGTTGTGGCAAGGCCCCTGCACGATCACGCCGTCGCCGCGCTCTGCCTTGGCGAGGTCTTCCAGCATGGCCGCGCGGTCTGCCGTGCCCGTGTCCGGATCGGCATAGCGGTAACTGCCGGTCGTGAGACCTGCCGACTGGACGACTTTCGGATGGTTCGGCCAGGTCGGGTCAGACACCCAGACCTTTTTCACGCCGAGGCGGCGCATCAGACCGACACCCAGCGAGAGCGCGCCGCAGCCGCCCGGCGCGGTGAAGGACAGCGTGCGCCCTTCCTTGCGGACCGGCGCGTCCGCACCGAACACGAAATCTTCGATGGCGGCGCAGAAGTCGACATTCCCGCGCGGGCCTTCATAGACCTTCGTCGTCTGGCGCTGCAGCATCAGCGCTTCGGCCTTGGCGACGGCGGACATGACCGGCGTATTGCCCTGGTCATCCTTGTAGACGCCGACGCCGAGATCGAATTTCTCGACCCGGTCATCCTCGCGGAATGCGGTCATCAGGCCGAGCAGTGCGTCCGGCGGCAGAGGCGAAAGCGGAGAGAATGCAGAAGTCATGGCGCAGCCCTAATCCGGAGCGTGTCCGGATTCAATCCTCCACGTCTGACAGATGGCTTTAGCCGACGATCGTGGCCTCGGTGTTTTCCTTCACATCCTGCAAGGATACGCCGGGCGCGAGCTCGATCACTTTCAGACCACTCTCGACGACATCGAAGACGCAGAGGTCCGTGATGATGCGGTTGACCACGCCCTTGCCGGTCAGCGGCAGGGTGCAGGCCTTCAGCACTTTGGTCTCGCCCTTCTTGTTGCAGTGATCCATCACCACAACGATGCGCTTCACGCCGGCGACGAGATCCATCGCGCCGCCCATGCCCTTCACCAGCTTGCCGGGGATCATCCAGTTGGCGATGTCGCCATTCTCGGCCACTTCCATCGCGCCGAGGATGGCGATGTTGATATGGCCGCCACGGATCATCGCAAAGCTGGTGGCAGAGTCGAAAAAGCTCGTGCGCGGCAGCGTTGTGATCGTCTGCTTGCCGGCATTGATCAGGTCAGCGTCTTCCTCGCCCTCGAACGGGAACGGACCCATGCCCAGCATGCCGTTCTCGGACTGGAGGGTGACGTCCATGTCGTCCGGAATGTGGTTTGCCACCAGCGTCGGAATGCCGATGCCGAGGTTCACATAGAATCCGTCGTGAAGTTCCTTTGCGGCGCGCGCCGCCATTTCATCGCGTGTCCAGGGCATTAGTAGTGCTCCCGCTTGCGGACTGTCCGTTGTTCGATGCGCTTTTCGAAGGTGCCTTGCACGATGCGCTGCACAAAGATGCCCGGCAGGTGGATTTCGTCCGGGTCAAGATCGCCGGTCGGCACGATTTCCTCGACCTCTGCGACGGTGACCTTGCCGGCCATCGCCATCGGCGGATTGAAGTTGCGGGCCGTCTTGTTGAAGACGAGGTTGCCCTGCGTGTCGGCCTTCTCGGCCTTCACGATGGAAAGGTCTGACACAAGGCCGGTTTCGAGGATGTAGGTCTCGCCGTCGAAGTCGCGGTGTTCCTTGCCCTCTGCCACCAGCGTGCCGACGCCCGTCTTGGTGTAGAAGCCGGGAATGCCCGCGCCCCCTGCCCGGCAGCGCTCTGCCAGCGTGCCTTGCGGGTTGAACTCCAGTTCAAGTTCGCCGGAAAGATACTGGCGCTCGAACTCCTTGTTCTCGCCGACATAGGACGAGATCATCTTCTTGATCTGGCGCGTCTGCAGCAGCAGGCCGAGGCCGAAATCGTCCACGCCCGCATTGTTGGAAATCGCTGTGATGTCCTTCACGCCGCTGTCGCGCAGGGCGAGGATGAGATTCTCCGGAATGCCGCAGAGGCCGAAGCCACCGGCCATCACGGTCATGCCGTCGAAGGTGAGCCCCTCAAGGGCTTCCTTCGCAGAATTATAGACCTTGCTAGACATGGACAGGTCCTGTCGCTCCCTGACTTGTGCACCAGGCCGGGAGCGCTTCCCGGCAAGGCGCGTTCATTTATGTTGCGTAGCACAATTTCCGGTGACCCGAACCGGTTTCCGGGGCCCAAAATTTCAACAGGCGTTGAAACACAGGCGCCGGCGGAAAACAAGACGTCAGATCCGGTTTTATGAGACCGCTTCGACCGTCTGTTCGATGGCGCCGAAGATCGAGTGCCCGGCCTTGTCCAGCATCTCCATGCGCACCGTATCGCCCGGTTTCATGAAGGGGGTTTTCGGCGCGCCGTCCGCGATGGTTTCGATCATCCGGATCTCGGCGATGCAGGAATAACCGAGCCCGCCTTCGCTGACCGGCTTGCCTGCCCCGCCATCGGCATCCTTGTTGGACACGGTGCCGGAGCCGATGACCGTGCCAGCCGTCAATGGACGGGTCTTTGCCGCGTGAGAGACGAGGCGCGCGAGGCTGAACGTGGCATCGACGCCGGCATTGGCCCGGCCGAAGGGCTGGCCGTTATAATCCACATGCAGCGGCAGGTGGATGACGCTGTCTTTCCAGGCATCGCCCAGTTCATCCGGCGTGACGGCGACCGGCGTGAAGGCGCTCGGCGGCTTGGACTGGAAGAAGCCGAAACCCTTGGCGAGTTCGCCGGGGATCAGCCCGCGCAGCGACACGTCATTGCACAACATGATGAGTTTTATGTGGGCCGCCGCATCTGCCTCGGAGACGCCCATCGGCACATCATCGGTGATGACGGCGACCTCCCCTTCCATGTCGCAGCCCCAGGCGATATCGCCCAGCGGGATGGCATCGCGGGGCCCGAGGAAGGCGTCAGAGCCACCCTGATACATCAGCGGGTCGTCATAGAAGCTTTCCGGCACCTCGGCGCCGCGCGCCTTGCGCACCAGTTCGACGTGATTGATATAGGCCGACCCATCCGCCCACTGATAGGCGCGGGGCAGCGGGCTTTCGCAATCATGCTCGTGGAAGCGGAAGGTTGGGACAGAGCCCAGCTCCACCTGCTCTGCCAGCTGCTGCAGACGCGGGGCCGTGTGCGCCCAGTCATCCAGCGCGGCCTGTAGGGTCGGCGCGATAGACGCGGCATCGGTCGCGCGCGTCAGGTCTTTCGAAACGACAACAAGACGCCCGTCACGGGCGCCGTTCTTGATAGTGGCGAGTTTCATGTATCAACTTTCTTCCGCGATTTTTTCGTGCAACCAAGCGGCGTGGCGGGGGGCTTGCTTGGTGGCGGTCCATTCCTCGATCATCGGTTCGGCCACGTCTTTGAGCTGCTTCATCTGCTCCGGCGTGCCGATATCGGCAGCGAGTTCGATGCGGTGGCCATTGGGGTCGAAGAAATAGATCGACTTGAAGATGCCGTGATGCGTCGGGCCCAGCACGTCGAGCCCCATGCCTTCAAGGTGCGCCTTGGTCTCCATCAGTTCTTCCAGCGAGCCGACGCGGAACGCGATGTGCTGCACCCAGTCGGGCGTGTTCTTGTCGCGGCCCATTTCAGGCTGCTGAGGTAATTCGAAGAAGGCCAGCACATTGCCGTTCCCGGCATCGAGGAAAATGTGCATGTACGGATCATAGGCGCCGGTCGAGGGCACATGGTCTTCCGCGATGGCGAGCTGGAAATCCATGCCCAGCGCATCGCGATAGAACTCGACCGTCTCCTTCGCATCCTTGCAGCGATAGGCGACATGGTGGACGCCTTTCAGGTGTGCGGGTGATGTCATTTGGTATCTCCCTTTTCTTTCGCGGCGTTCTTTGCGCGCCGCCAGGCATTGAACCAGCTGCCGATACCGAGGCCCAGCGTGACGCCGGGAATGGCCGGAGCCGAAATCACGCCGATGCGCCACAGGATGACACCGACAACCGTGCCGGCCACGGCTCCGATCAGGCCTTCGCCGACCGGGGACAGCTGAACTTTCTTTTTCGGCTCGCTCATGCGTCCTCTTCGACCTTCAATGCACCTCGCTGGATCTGGTCACGTTCCATGGATTCAAACAAGGCCTTGAAGTTGCCTTCGCCGAAGCCTTCCTTGTAGTCGCCCTTGCGCTGGATGAACTCGAAGAAGACCGGGCCGATCTGGGCCTGGGCAAAGATCTGGAGCAGGAGACGCGGCTGGCCGCCCTCGGTCGTGCCGTCCAGCAAGAGGCCGCGGGATTTCAGGCCTTCGACATCCTCGCCATGCCCCGGCAGGCGCTCGTCCAGCATCTCATAATAGGCTGCCGGCGGCGCGGTCATGAAGGGCACGCCCTTCTGTTTCAGGCTGTCATAGCAGGCATAGAGATCGTCGCAGATCAGGGCGATGTGCTGGATGCCCTCGCCGTTGAACTCCCGCAGAAATTCCTCGATCTGGCCGCCGCCGCTCTTGCCTTCTTCGTTGAGCGGGATGCGGATCTTGCCGTCCGGCGCCGTCAGCGCCTTGGAGGTGAGGCCCGTATACTCGCCCTTGATGTCGAAATAGCGGATTTCCTGGAAATTGAAGAGCTTCTCGTAGAAGTCCGCCCAGTACGTCATCCGCCCGCCATAGACGTTATGAGTCAGGTGATCGATCAGCTTGAAACCTGCGCCAACCGGGTGCTTCTCCACCTCCGGCAGATATTCGAAATCGATGTCGTAAATGTCGAGCCCGTCGCCATAGCGGTCGATCAGGTAGATGATCGAATTGCCAATGCCGCGGATGCCGGGAATGTGCAGCTCCATCGGGCCGGTCTGGACGTGCACTGGCTCGGCGCCCTGCTCCAGCAAATGCTTGTAGGCCTTGCGGGCGTCGCGCACGCGGAAGCCCATGCCGCAGGCAGAGGGCCCGTGCTCGCGCGAGAAATACCAGGCGGCAGATTTCGGCTCGTAATTGGTGATCAGGTTGATGCCGCCCTGGCGCCAAAGCTCCACATCTTTCGAGCGGTGGCGGGCGACTTTGGTGAAGCCCATCGTCTCGAAAACCGGCTCCAGCACGCCTTTTTCCGGGGCTGAAAACTCGATGAACTCAAAACCGTCGAGGCCTGCAGGGTTGTCAAACAGGTCGGCCATGGGTTCTCTCCCTATTGTGATAATCAGATTTAGTTTCATATGTAACTATTTATTGCCGTCAAGGCAAGTATGAATGGACCCGCCATGCCCGACTCCTCCCGGACCCCTCAGCTGCGACTGCGTGAATTCCTGCCCTATCGCCTGTCCGTGCTGTCCAACACGATCTCGCGGCGGATCGCAGAGCTTTACGACCGCGAATTCGGCCTCTCGATCTGGCAATGGCGCGTCATGGCAGTGACGGGAGATACGCCGGGCATCAGCGCCACAGAAATCGGGCAACGCACAGCAATGGACAAGGTCGCCGTCAGCCGCGCAGTCGCCGGGCTGATCGAGGTGGGCTATCTTGAGCGGAAATCCTCTGAAGAGGACGCGCGGCGCTCGATGCTGTTTCTCACGCCTGCCGGAAAGTCCGTGTACGACGACATCGTGCCGATGGCGATGTCAGAAGAACAGGCACTGGAATCCGTGTTGACGCCCGAAGAGCGCCAGGAGCTGACGCGCCTGATGGAGAAACTGGCGCAGTCAGCCTCCCCCGACCGGCCACTCTGGTAAAGGCGGCTACTACGCCCTGCGGCGGCGGATGCTGAGAGAGCGAGACACGTCCGAATCCTCTTCCAGCGTAAACCGCTCGACCAGCCGCGCGATGAAGGCGGATAGCGCATCGCGCACTTCATAGGGCGCTTCCATCGGCAGGAAGTGGGACGTCCCGCGCACGCCCTTCATCATCAAGGCCTGATTCATCAGGATGATCTGTGCCCGCACTTTCGGGGAGATGACCGAAGACCGGTTCGGCCTGAGCACGATGATCGGAATCTTGTGCTTGCGCACCTTTCTGAGGGCCCGCCAGGGCTGGTTCCGCTGTGCGGCAAACGTTGCCGATTCCCATTTCGGATCGCAGGTCAGACGCCAGACCTGATCCTCACTCTGGGCGCCATTGTGATCGACCCGGTCGATCCCGTCCAGGAGATAGTCTGCCAGGAACGGCTCGCGCCAGGTCGTGAACGCCCCGCGTCCGGTATAGGATTCCAGCGCCTCACGGAACGCCGGAAACTCCGCCCGCCGCTTCTTCGCCCCGCGCGCCAGCATGTTCCGGTTGGCGATCCAGGTGACCGGCGGGAAGACGTGCTTCCAGAAATAATAGACGCGCGGCATGATCACCGGATCGGCCAGGACAAGGCCTTTGACGAGGTCGGGCCGCTTGCCCGCGACCAGCAGCGCCACGGTCGCCCCCATGGAATGGCCGCTCAGCACGACGCCATGCGGCGCTTCCCTCTCAAGCCATTCGATCACGTCATCGCGGTAGCGGTGCCAGGATTTCATGCGGCCCGGTTTTGCCGGCATGGTCGAGCGGCCATGCCCGCGCATGTCCAGTGCCGCCACGCGCTGGCGCAGGCCAAGCGGTGCCAGCAGGGACTGGTATGTCATGGCATTGAAGCCGGTGGCGTGGATCCAGACCGCCGCGAAGGGCTTGATCGGATCGCCGAACTCGATCCCGGCCAGTTTGCCGCCGGCTTTCATCTCAGTTGCAAAACGACGCATCAGCCGCGGTTCCCGAACACGCGCCGCAGCAGCTCTGTCGTTCGCGCCACCGGGTTCTCCCGGATCTTTTTCTCTTCCTGGGCAACATAAAGGAAAATGCCATCGAGGCCGTAGTCCACCGCGTGGGCGGTCAGATCCGCCTGCAGGCTGGAGGTGATTCCGCCAGCGCCATACTGCGCAGCAACGCCTTCCATTGCCGTGAATGCACCGGACTTCGACAGGGCATCCCGGGCATAGGGGGTGAAGGCGGCGCGCAACTGGGTTTCCGTCCTGGATCGCAGGTAATCCGTCGCTGCCGTGTCCCCGCCATTCAGAATGTTCAGCGCGTCGCTGATCGTCATGTTGCGGATGGCACCGAGAATCAGGGCCTGCGCCTCCGGCACCGAATCCTCCGCCGCGCGGTTCATGCGCAGCTCAAGATCATCGAGCGGTCCGCTGGCGCCGACCTTGGCGAGGTTCGACTGGATGCTCCGATAGGTCTTGGGAAGCGGGATGCGGATTTTCGGGTCGCCATAATATCCGTTCGTCTGGCCCAACTGGTTGGCGACCAGATTTGTGCCGACGGTCAGTGCTTCGCGCAGGCCCGCATCGATCTCGGCAATGCTCAGAGCACTCTGGGATTCTGGTGTGGTGGCGGAACCAAGGACCTCTCCCAGTACGCGGCCAAACTCGCCGCTTGTCCCGGTTTCAGCACAGCCAGCCGTGAGAAGCGCCAGGCTCAGCGCTCCCAGCATCCTTCGGTTCATCTACCTTTACCCTCACTCTGGCCCCGGCCCCGGGACACTCCCTCTTCTCCTACAGGAGCGCTTCCCTGAATTGAAGCCGCTCACGCAGGCGCGGTGCATCAAAGCCTGACCTTACGAACTTGTCACGCAACTCTGCAAAGAAACTCATTGACCACGCTTGTAGTCATACCTTATGACCACATTCGTAGTCTTACCGGGGAGTCCCAGTGATGAAAATTTCCGCCGCCGAACTCGATGTGATGAGCGTGCTCTGGCAGACGCCGGGCCTCGCCGCATCCGACGTTCATGAGGCATTGGGCGATGAGAAAGACTGGACCAGCCGCACCGTGAAAACCCTGCTGGCGCGCCTGGTCGAGAAAGGCGCCCTTCGCACGGAGGAAGATGGCCGCCGCTATCTCTATCACCCCATCATTGAAGAGGGCGCCTACAAGGCGAAAGCTGCCGGCCAGTTCGTGGACCGCGTTTTCTCCGGCCGGGCAGCACCACTGGTCGCACACTTGGCGGATACGCGCGGCCTGACACCGGAAGACATTGAAGAACTGGAACGCCTGCTGGGGGATCTGAAGAAATGAACGGCGCAACTTTCCTTCCTGACATGACATCGGCCTTGCAGACCGTTCTGGCTGTCTCCGTGCTGATCGGCCTCATCCTTTTTGTCCGTCGGCCGGTTGCCAAGCATTTCGGCGCGGGCGTTGCCTATGCCCTTTGGGCCCTGCCGCTGGCCCGCCTGGTTCTTCCGCCGCTACAGGTTCCGGTTTCCCTGATGCCCCTGTTGGGCTTGCCCAAATCCGCGTCATCTGAAGCCGCTGCGGAACCGGCAAGCGTGTTCGCAGCTGCCTCAGCACCGGAAGCGATCCTTCCGGTACTCGTCACTTCTCCGTCTGCCCCGACCGTCATGCCCGCCCCTCCTCTGGCGGAAAGCGTGATCGCGAGCGGTCTGGCACCTTCCCCTACCTTGATAGACACATTGTCAGTCTTGCTGGTGCCCGGCTTGTTCCTTGTCTGGGCAGGCGGAGCTTTGATTGCCTTCGGTCTCAGCCTTTGGCGCCAGCACGTGTTCATGCAGACCGTGAAGCGGGAAGCCGTGAACGTGTCGCCCCGCCTGCAGCGCATTTCACAGCAGGTTGCCATGCAGGTCGGCCTGAAGCGCCTGCCGGTGATCGCCTCCAGCTTCATTTCGTCCGGCCCGCTTGTGACGGGCCTTTTCCGCCCGGTCGTCTTGCTGCCGGCATGGTTCGAGACGGATTATGACGACACCCAGCAGCGCGCTGCCCTCGCCCACGAGCTGACCCATGTCCGGCGCGGCGATCTCTGGGCCCTGCAGCTGGCAGAGTTCTTCATTGCCTGCATGTGGTTCAATCCGCTGGCCTACTACGCCCACCGCGCATTCCGCACGGACCAGGAAGCCGCCTGTGATGCAGACGTGCTGAAGACGGGCACCGCTTCGCCGCACGCTTATGGCGCCACGCTGATCAAGGCTGTGAAGTCGGCCTCGCAGGAGCGCCTGCCTGTTGGCGCGGGCCTGCCTTTGACGCATGCCCTGAAGGAGCGCCTCAGCCGCATGACTCATCCGGTTCCGACCCGCACCCGCCGCCTCGCCGGTGGCGCCGCAACCGCTGTCATCGGGGCAGCCGCCCTGATCGCGACCTCCTCGGTCCCGGCTAATGCAGGCGAACGCGATCACCATGAAATGCGGATCGAGAACGGCACCGCCTACGTGAATGGCAAGATGATCCCTGACCGCCAGATCATTGTCCTTGGCGAGCCTTTTGAAGGCATCGAGCCTGGTCCCGAATTCACTGCGGAGATCAACCGGCTGTCCCAGGAAATGGCTGAGGAAGGCAGGCTGATCACCAAGCTCACCGCCAAGATTACATCGAACCTTCCCGAAATGAATTTCTCCATGGAAGACGACGCAGAGTTCCAGGCCCTCATGGCCGAGCTGAACGACTTGCCCATCGTCATGGACTTCAACGAAGATTTCGACGTCCAGTTCGACGGCGAAATGTCCGACGAGGACTGGGAAGCCTGGGGCAAGAAATGGGAAGAATGGGGAGAACAGTTCGAGAAGCGCGCGGAACAATGGACCGTCGTCTACGAAACCCGCGCAGAAGAGATGCACCAGAAGCTTGAACCTGAACTCGAACGCATGACCGAGGAACTGGAGAGCCGTCTGGAAGAGAAATCCATCAAGCTCGAAGCGCTCATCGACGAAAAATTCGGCGACGACTTCGAATTCCGTATCGACGCAACCTCCAGCGCCCTGGATGCCCTCGTGGAAGAATGCCGCGACGCCGACCTTGCGGATGGTCAAACGAAGGTGATGAGCCGCACCGTCGACCTCGGGAACGGCAAGAACACGGTCAAGATCGCCTGCGTGAAGGGTGATGGCGAAGCCCTGCGGTCCCCAACCACTTTGGCGGTCATCAATTCCAGCAAGAAGCTGTGCGACGTCGAAAAGAAGTCGTTCCGTGATCAGGTCTACCCGGAAGGCGAACTCGACGGCGCTGAAAAGTAAGCTCCTGTAAGCGTTCGCGCTCAAATCCCAGGACCAAGCCCCGGCACTGACCTGCCGGGGCTTTTCCGTCTGAACGCGAAGGCTTTGCAGGCCCGCCGAGCCCCTCTAGGGTGCGCTCGATTTCTGACACACTTACCGGAGCTGCCGGATGACCCCGCGCCTGACTGCCCTGACCCTGTTCCTGCTGCCGCTGGCAGCCTGTGCGACGGTCGAACCCGAGCCCTGCTCTGCCGAATGGATCGACTACAAGACGGACAAGATCCTGCGGAAGTTCGCATCTGAAAACCGCGGCCTGATCAACGACTTCCGCCGGCTCGCCCGTGAAGACGGCGAGGTGGACCCGTTTGTCGCCATCGCTCTCGCCCGCAAGTCCAACCGGATCCAGACCTTCGCCGACTCGTTCAACCGCACTGTCCTGCCGGAGCTGGAAGCTGCCGTCGATCAGTGCGGCCGCCATGAAGAATTTGTTCCCGCCCTGACCGCCTTCCTTCAGGATGAGGGCGTCAGCGATGAGGCCATCAGCTGGATCATCCCCTTCGTCGGCGTGATGACCGAAATGCGCGATGGAACATTCGATCTCGACGGGCATCACCAGGACTGAAACACATGCGCACACTGATTGTCGTCCCGGCACGCTATGCCTCTACTCGCCTGCCCGGCAAACCTCTGGTGATGATTGCAGGGCGCACCATGGTATCGCGTGTCGCGGCGATGGCTGCGAAGGCGGCGGACGCGCTTGGCGATGCGCAGCACGTGGTGGCAACGGACGACGCGCGGATCGAAACCCATTGCCGGGAGCTTGGCATCCCGGTCGTGATGACGGATCCGAACCTGCCTTCCGGCACGGACCGCGCGCTGGCGGCAGCAGACGCGATGGGCGCCGCACCGGACGTTGTGGTCAATCTGCAGGGCGACTCGCCCTTCACCCCGCCGGCCCATGTGATTGCCGTCGCAGAAGCCGCAAGGGAGTCTGGCGCGGATGCGGCGACCCCCTATGTCCGCCTCACCTGGGACGCGCTGGACGCCTTCCGCCTGCACAAGCAGGAAACCCCGTTTTCCGGCACCACGCTGGTCCATGATGAAACCGGCCGCGCCTTATGGTTCTCCAAGAACCTGATCCCTGCCATGCGCAAGGAAGCAGCCTTGCGGACGAAGGGCGACCCGTCGCCCGTGTGCCGCCACATCGGTCTCTATGCCTACCGGCTGGAGGCGCTGCGCCGTTATGTCAGCCTGCCGGAGGGGCGTTACGAACAGCTCGAAGGCCTGGAGCAGTTGCGCCTGCTCGAGAACGGCATGAGCATCCAGTGCGTCGAGGTAGAGCCGGACCGGATCGCCATTCCCGGCATCGACACGGCCGAAGATGTCGCCCTTGCAGAACGCCTCGTCGCCGAGCATGGCGACCCGCTGGAGGCCTGACCCTCATGGGACGGATCATTGTCTGCCGCCATGGCAATACGTTTGACAAAGGTGATGTGGTCACGCGTGTCGGCGGCCGAACGGACCTGCCGCTTTCCAGATCCGGCACAGAACAGGCCGAAGCGCTTTCCCGCCACTTTGCTGACACAGCCTTCCGTGCTGCCTATTGCTCCTCCCTTCAGCGCACGCGGGAAACCGCCGCTGCCATCCTCGGCGCCCGCGCGGATGGCCCCGACCTCACCGTCCTGCCCTTCCTGACGGAAATCGATTATGGCCCGGACGAAAATGTGGCCGAAGAGAAGGTGGTCGCCCGTATCGGCGAAGACGCCATGCGCGCCTGGGAGGAAGACAGCCGCGTGCCGGATGGCTGGACCGTGGACAAAGCCGCCATTCACGCCGGCTGGAAATCCCTGCTCGCAGAAGCGTCCCGCCTGCCGAAGGAAGAGACCATCCTCGTGGTCACCAGCAATGGCATCGCCCGGTTCCTGCCGGATGTCGTGGATGCGGTACCCGTCGGCCTGCAGCCGAAGCTCAAGACGGGTGCCTGGGGCATCGTCGCGTGCAATGCCGGCACACGTATATTGGCGTGGAACGAGCGCCCGCCTGTCTAATCAGACTACCTGTCAGGCCGCGTCGCGGTCGCCGGTTTCGTCTTCCATTTCACCGGGCCCGGCAATCGGCAGTGTGAAGGCGACGGTCGTACCCTCCCCCTCGATGGACGAAATGCTGAGCGTTCCGCCATGCATTTCCGCGAAGGATTTGGTCAGCGCGAGGCCGAGCCCCGTGCCTTCATAATTACGGTCATGCGCGCCCGCAGCCTGTTCGAAAGGCTGTGACAGGCGCGGAAGATCCGCCGCCGGGATGCCGATACCCGTATCGGTGACGGAGACTTTGATGTCCGGGCCGTATTGCTGAATGGCCACCGTGATCCTGCCGCCCGCATTGGTGAACTTGATGGCGTTGGAGACAAGGTTCAGCACCATCTGGCGGATGGCACGATGGTCGGCGTCGATCTCCGGAAGGCCGGGCTGAACATCCAGCACGACCTCAATATCCTTATCGGACGCCTTGCGGCGGATCATCCGCACCGCCGCATCGACCGGGTCGACCGGATCGATCGGTTGCGGATTGATCGTCATCTTGCCGGCTTCGATCTTCGCCATGTCGAGAATGTCGTTGATCATGTCCAGCAGGTGCTGGCCGGATGCCAGGATGTCCTGCGCATAGCCCTTGTAGCGCGGGTCTCCGAGCGATCCGTACAGCTCGTTCGCAAGGATCTCCGAGAAGCCATTGATGGCGTTCAGCGGCGTGCGCAGCTCGTGGCTCATATTTGCCAGGAAGGCGGACTTGGAGTTCGCAGCGTTTTCGGCGCGGGATTTCTCTTCCGTCAGCTTACGTGCGAGTTCGCCCGCGCGGCCTTCCGAGCGTTCGAGATCCAGAACTGTCTTGCGCATGCGCTCCTTCTGGCGGCGCAGTTCTTCTTCCTTGCCGATATTCTCGGTCACATCGATGCCGATCGTGATCAGGCCACCATCCGGAGACGGCCGCTCGACCAGCTTCAGCCAGCGGCCACCCTGCAGGCAGACCAGATTGACCTGCTTGTCATCCGCTGACGGGCGCTCTGCGCGCACAGCCCCTGCACGGGCAATCGTGACCGTCTCGTGCGTCATGCCGGGCCGCAATGTGTCGGTCAGGCCGAAATCCGTGGCAAAGGCACGGTTCCAGTAAAGCAGGCGTTTGCGGTGATCCCAGAGTGCGAATGGACCACTGAAGCCTTCCAGCGCGTTGCGCAGGCGCCGCTCTGCAGCCTTCACGCGATCTTCCGCCTGCTTGCGGTCTGTAATGTCCAGCATGATACCGCCGAATAGCGCGCCGTCGCCCGTCTCGGTGCCTGAACCGCGCATCTCGATCCAGCGCAGCGGCGGCTGGGCCGCAGCAAAGGAGACCTGCAGCCATCCGATGTCGCGGGATTTCTCGATCGCCTCGCGCACGCGTGCCTGATGTTCGGGATGAACCTGTTTCAGCAGATTGCCGAGCGACACGGTGCGCATGCCTTCAAGGCCGAGCAGTTCGCTCGAGGCTTCAGACAAGAAGACTGACGTCTGGTCCGGCGTCCATTCCCAATAGCCGGCGCGGGCGCTGCGCATGACGGTCGCCATGATCCGGTCGGCCTGTTCGTCCCGCGCGGCTTCCACAATCGTATTGGCCTGCTGTTTCGATAGGCGGCCCAGAAGGCCCGTGATGGCCAGGACAGGTGCAGCAAGCAGAAGCGCAAAAATCAGCAGGCTGACCAGATCGTCCCGCGTGAACACGTCTGCGCGGGTGGTGTTGCAGACGGCGAGGCCGCCACCGGCGAGATCGCTGCATGCCAGGGCGGACCGCTGCATGCCCTCACCCTTTTCGAATCCGGCCTGACGGATTGGACGAAGCCCATTTGCCGGACGCGGGACCGGATCACCTGCCACGATCTGAAGCCCGCCGGAGACGAGCGAAATCTCGCGTCCCGGCATGGTTGCCGGTAACCATGTGCCCGCCGGGGCGAGTGCGATGATGGCATTCCGTTCGCTGCCCGTGACCAGAACCACATCGCCAAGCTCTGACAGGCCGGCGCGCTGACCATGTTCGATCAGGCGCTCCGCCACCGAAGCAGCCGCGTCGAGCCGGCTGCCATCCGGCGCCAGTTTCGCATCGGACAGGGACATGACTGCATCGACGCCCGGCGTGGCGCCAGCAACAGCCGACCGGGACGCATGGCTGTCCGCCACAAGCCGGATTGCGGTCTCGACCGTGTCAGCCCGGCCTGCGACCCGCCCTGCGAGCGCTTCGGCTTCTGCCTGCAGTGTCAGCAGCAGGTTCGCGTCGGCGCGCTGATGCTCGTCCCAGGCTTTCAGGCCCATGGCCGCTGCGAGTAGGAGGATCGTCCCGGCGATGGTCCATTTCAGGCGTGCGGAAATCACTTCAGACACAGGGTCTGAAGCTTGATTCGATTGGGATTTTCTATCCGCGTCTACCAATGGATGATCCCATGCCCGCAAAACGGGCAAAATTCGCACAAATTACCTTGTCCGCCGGAATCATTGCCCGAGCGTTAACAAATCTCAAAGTTTCGTTAACGCGCTGTCTTAGCCGAGGGCGCGGGCCACAATGTCTGCTGCGTTGGAAGAAAGGCCTGCCGCCTGAAGACGTTTCAGCGTCGTTTCTGCTGCCGCCTTCGCCTGCGGCTCCAGGATGCGCCACTGCTCGAACGCCGTGAGCAGACGCGCCCCCAGGGCCGGGTTCGCTTTATCGGCCTTGAGGATGACTTCCTCGACCGCCTGATAGCCGGACCCGTCCGGCGCATGGAAGGCCGCGAGGTTCTGCATCGTGAAGGCTGCCACGACCGACCGGACACGGTTGGGGTTGCGCAGGTCGAAGGCCGGATGGGCCGCAAGCGCCTTCACCGTCTCCGCATCGCCAGTGGTGGCCTGAAGGGCGAACCATTTGTCCATGACCAGCGGATTGTCTTTCCAGGTCTCTTCGAAATCGGCGAGGGCATCGTTCGCCTTGCCGCCTTTCTGCACCGTGTAGGCGCGCAGCGCTGCGAGGCGTTCGGTCATGTTGGTCGCGCCATCATAGAGCTTGCGAAGCGTGTCGGCGGCGCCCGTATCGGGCGAGACACCGAGCAGCACGATCATTGCTGTCCGCAGGGCACGGATCCCGGCCTGTTCAGCACCCGGATCGAACGGCGCCGGCGTCGGTTTGCCAAGCGTGTCGGCGATGAAGCCGGACAGTTTGGCCGCCAGTGCAGACTGGAGCTTTTTCCGGGCCGCATTCAGCGCAACCGCATCGGCTGGCTGGCGCTCAAGGAACATTTCCCCCACTTCCGGCAGGCGCGTCAGCAGCGCGGCAAAGGCCGGGTCGTCGACGGCATTTTCCACCGCGCCGGCGAGTGCCGCGACGAGTGCATCGTCCGGCTCAGCCTGGCTGCCTTCGGAAAGGGCAAGGATCTCTTCCTTCACCAGCGTCTGGACAGCGTCCCACTGATTGAACGGGTCTGTCTCCATACGGACCATGGCGAGGCGCTGGTCACGCGACAGTTTGCGGTTCAGGCGCACAGGCGCCGTGAAATCGCGGTTCACCGAGACGAGTGGCGGCTCAGTCACCGTGTCCGGCATCTCCAGCGTCAGGGTCACATCCTCATCTTCGAGGATAGTCGTCCATTCGGCGAGATTGCCTTCCTCATCCAGCAGCGCCATTTCCAGCGGGATCGGCACCGGCTGCTTCTCCGGCTGGCCGGGCGTCGGTGGCGTCTTCTGCGTCAGCGTGATCTCGATTTCACGCGTCTCGGGATTCCAGTTTTCCTCGACGGTCACTTCCGGCGTCCCCGCCTGGGCGTACCAGAGGCGGAACTGGGCGAAGTCCTCGCCCGTGACATCCTCGAAGCATTTGTAGAAATCCTCGATCGTCACGGCCTGGCCGTCATGACGTTCGAAATAGAGGTCCATGCCTTTGCGATAGAGCTCCTCGCCGATCATCCGGCGCAGCATGCCGATAAGTTCGGCGCCCTTCTCATAGACCGTCGCGGTGTAGAGATTGTCGATCGAGCCGTAATGGTCCGGACGCACCGAATGCGCCAGCGGACCTGCGTCTTCCGCGAACTGGCGCGCGCGCAGGCGGATCACATCCTTGATACGCTGCACCGGGCGCGAACGCATGTCGGCGGAGAAGTTCTGGTCACGGAAGACCGTCAGGCCTTCCTTCAGGCAGAGCTGGAACCAGTCGCGGCAAGTGATGCGGTTGCCGGTCCAGTTGTGGAAATATTCGTGGGCGACGATACTCTCGATGGCCTCGAAGTCTGCGTCCGTCGCGGTCGATTCATCGGCCAGCACATAGGCGGAGTTGAAGACGTTGAGTCCCTTGTTCTCCATGGCGCCGAAATTGAAGTCGCGCACGGCCACGATGTTGAACACGCCGAGGTCATAGGCGCGGCCATAGGTCTGCTCGTCCCAGGTCATGGAACGTTTCAGGCTGTCCATCGCCCAGGCGGCGCGTTCGGCATCGCCCTTGTCGACATGGATCGCGAGCGCGATCTCGTCGCCATTCATCGTGGTGAAGCTGTCGCGATAGACGTCATAATCCCCGGCGCAGAGTGCGAAGAGATAGGCCGGCTTCTTGTGCGGATCGTCCCAGACGGCGAAGTGGCGGCCATCGTCGAGGTCTCCGGTCTCGCCCGGCGTGCCGTTCGACAGGAGGATCGGATAGGTCGCCTTGTCCGCGGCCATCCAGACATGGAAGGCGCTCATCACGTCCGGCCGGTCCGGATAGAAAGTGATGCGGCGGAAGCCCGTTGCCTCGCACTGCGTGCAGAAGCGCCCGCCCGACATGTAAAGGCCGGACAGTGCGGTATTCTTCGACGGGGCGATCTCGACTTCCGTGACCAGCGTGAACGCATCCGGCACCGAGGCGATGGTCAGGCCCTTCTCGGTCTGCTCATAGGCGCCCGCCGCCAGCGGCTTGCCGTCAATCGCAATCGAAAGGAGCGTGAGCCCTTCCCCGTCCAGAACCAGCGCCTCCCCAGCGCCGCCCGTC
This sequence comes from Hyphomonas sp. GM-8P, assembly GCF_003263315.1. NCBI lineage: Bacteria > Pseudomonadati > Pseudomonadota > Alphaproteobacteria > Hyphomonadales > Hyphomonadaceae > Hyphomonas > Hyphomonas sp. GM-8P. Next base: position 35,867 of record NZ_AWFE01000061.1, on the reverse strand, counting down.
CGGCGGACCTTCAGTTCGGAGCGGACTTTGGTTGCATCCGGATCGAGATCGAAGCGCAAATCCACCTGCTCGATTTCGAACGGATAGGGCTTGTAGTCGGAAAGTTGCACGGAAACGGGGGTTTCGGTTCGCATGAGGGCTCCGGGGTCTTGGCAATTGCTTCATTGGACATAGGAAATGGCGGGAGGCGCGTCGAGGGCCGGAACGCTGCCGGCGGGCACAAGGCCTGCATTGAACTCCGGTTACACAGGGAATGCATTCATATGGCCCAGCTTTTCCGATCATCCGCCATGCGCCGGTTTGCGGGCATGACTGCAATCTGCCTCATGCTCGCGATCGCTGTCCTGTCCGTGATGCCGCCCGGGGACCTTCCGCCGGTAGAAGGGTCCGACAAGCTGAAACATTTCATCGCCTATGGCAGCCTCGGGGGCGCCATCGCGATTGCCGCAGGCCCGGGCCGGGCGCTTCGGGCCTTCCTGATCACGATTGGCTATGGCGCCCTGATGGAAGTCGCTCAGGCGCTGGCGCCGACAGGACGGGAATTTTCAATATTGGATGAAGTGGCCAATATGCTTGGCGCAGGCCTCGGCACGGGGATCGCGCTCGCCCTCCGGCGCTGAAGCCTATTCCGCGGCGACCGTGTCCGGCGCGTCGTTCAACTGATAGACATAGCGCAGGATCATCGCGCACTGTTTGGCGACAGGCAGCAGGTCTGCCGGAAAATCCTTCGGATTCTCGGCTGCCACTTCCGCAATCTTGCGGGCAATGCGCAACAGGTCCGGCGTCTGCACGATCATCCGGGCCTGGTGCTCCACACGGTGCGGGTCGCGGTCGAAATCGACGGGATTGACCCGCCAGCCGCCGGTATCGCCCTCATCGGTCAGGACCACGGGAAACGTGCCGAGATTGTCGCCGGAATGCTGCCCCATCGCCGTCCGCCACTTGGTGGACCGGCGGCCGATGCGCCAATGTTCCAGCAGCAGGTCATCATCGTGACTGGCGGTCTCGTCGGCATGCATTGCCTGTTCCGAGACAAGCTCATGCGCCTGGAACTCCCGGCCCAGCCCGCACTCATAGGTGACTTTCAGCGGCTCGCCGACATTCTTGACCCAATGCGGGATCACCTGTTCGACAAGCGCCCAGGTTCCGACCGGCTTCACGTAGACACGCTGCATCTTGTGAAAATGGGCTTTGGCCATGAAGATCTCCTGTAGCCGCCCACCCTGTCATGTCTTGATTTCCGCGCCATGAAGCCCGTCTGCGAAATTTTACATAAAACCTTGCGGCACCTTTCCGCCGGGTCACGGCTTTCCGTGCACGTAAAGCACGTTATTTTCCAATCCGAGAACGTAATCACGCCCGTATAAAGGGCGAAGGGAGGCCATCTACTCATGAACTTCGACTTTTCCGAAGACCAGAAATTCCTCGCCGGTGAAGCGCGGAAATTCCTCGAAGCCGAGAGCGCCATTCCGGTGGTGCGCGAGGTATTGAACGATGACGACAAGGCCTATTCGGAAGGCCTCTGGAAGAAGATCGCGGAAATGGGCTGGCTGGGAACGGCTGTTCCGGAAGAACAGGGCGGCCTCGGCCTCGGCATGCTGGAAATGTGCGTGCTGGCTGAAGAAATGGGCCGCGTCCTGGCGCCGGTCCCCTTCTCGTCCACGGCCTATTATCTGACTGAAGCGATCAAGCTCGCCGGGTCGGATGAGGTGAAGAACGACATCCTGCCGCGCATCGTCGCCGGCGAAATCATCGGCTGCTATGCGGCCAGCGAAGGCCCGGGCCATCCGGACCCGGCCAGCCTGAAAACCACGTTCGACGGCTCCACCGTCTCCGGCACCAAGATCCCGGTCACCGATGGCGGCATCGCCACGCACGCTGTTGTGCTGGCCAAGGAAGGCTCCGGCGCGAGCCTCGTGCTCGTGGATCTCTCTGGCGCAGGCGTGACGCGCAAGGCGCTCTCCACGCTGGATCCGACGCGCGGCCATGCCGAGCTGACCTTCGACAAGACACCGGGCATCCGCCTCGGCAAGGCCGGTGAAGGCGCAAGCCTGAACGACCAGCTGATGGACAAGGTTGCCGTGCTGCTCGCCTTCGAACAGCTGGGCGGGGCCTCGCGCGCTCTGGAAATGGCGAAGGAATATTCGCTGGAGCGCTACGCTTTCGGCCGCCCAATCGCCGGCAACCAGGCCATCAAGCACAAGCTGGCCGAGATGTACGTGAAAAACGAAGTGGCCCGCTCGAACTGCTTCTACGGCGCCTGGGCCCTGTCGACCGATGCCCCGGAAATGCCGGAAGCCGCCGCTGCCGCCCGCGTGGCCGCATCGGAAGCTTTCTGGTATGCTTCGAAAGAGAACATCCAGACCCATGGCGGCATGGGCTTCACTTGGGAGGTGGACTGCCACCTCTACTACCGCCGTGCCAAGCTGCTGGCCGTTCAGGCTGGCGGACCGAAAGTCTGGAAAGAGAAACTCGTGCGTGCCCTTGAGCAGAAAAACGCCGCCTAAGGAGGAAACATCATGGACTTCAACGATACACCCGAAGAAGCCGCTTTCCGCGCTGAGGCGCGCGCCTTCCTCGAAAAGCACCTGAAGCCGAAAGGCTCCGCCCCGGCCTCGCGTGACCGCGTGAACATGCTGGAAAAGGCGAAAGCCTGGCAGAAGACGAAAGCCGAGAACAAGTTCGCGCAGATCACCTGGCCTGAGGAATGGGGCGGCCGCGGCGGCACGGCGATGCAGAGCGTGATCTGGGGCCAGGAAGAGTCGAAATTCGACGCGCCGACCGGCCCGTTCGCCATCGGCCTCGGCATGTGCGTGCCGACCGTCATCGCCTTCGGCTCCGACGAGCACAAGAAGCGCTACGTCCAGAAAGCCCTGATGGGCGAGGAAATCTGGTGCCAGCTCTTCTCTGAGCCGTCTGCCGGGTCTGACGTTGCCGGCCTGAAAACCCGCGCCGTGAAAGACGGTGACGAATGGGTCATCAACGGCCAGAAGGTCTGGACCTCCGGCGCCCACTATTCGGACTTCGGCATCCTCCTTGTCCGGACGGACCCGAAAGTGCCGAAGCACAAGGGCCTGACCATGTTCATCGTGAACATGAAGCAGCCGGGCGTCGAAGTGCGTCCGATCCACCAGGCCTCCGGCGGCCGCGAGTTCAACGAGGTCTACTTCACTGATGTTCGCATCCCGGACTCCGATCGCCTCGGCGATGTCGGCGCAGGCTGGAAAGTCGCCCTCGTCACGCTGATGAACGAGCGCCTTGCGGTCGGCGGTTCTCCCGGTCCGGACTGGGGCGAGATCATGGAATATGCCCGCAGCCAGGGCACGCTGTCCGACCAGGCCTTCCGCGAAAAGCTGGCGGACTGGTATGTCGCGGCGCAGGGCTACAAGCTGACCAAGTTCCGCACGCAGACGGCCCTTTCCCGCGGCCAGACCCCGGGACCGGAAAACTCGATCGGCAAGATCATCACCGCGAACCACCTGCAGGATATCTGTAACTCGGCCATCGAGATGCAGGATCATTACGGCATCATCAACGAGTCCGATCGCATGCCGGCCGATGCCATCTTCCAGCAAAGCTTCATGTGGGCCCCGGGCCTGCGTATCGCTGGCGGTACGGACGAGATCCTGAAGAACATCATCGCAGAGCGCGTTCTGGGCCTGCCGCAAGATGTCCGCGTCGACAAGGACAAGCCTTTCGACGAAATGAAAAGCGGCTGATAAGTCCTTCATTGCAAACATAAAAACCCCGGCCGGTCTGACTGGCCGGGGTTTTTACGTATGGCGATCAGGAAAACTTATGGCAGACTGCCACCAATTCTGGAGGAGCCTGCCATGTTCAAGACCAATGAAGGCACGATCGACCGCGTTCTGCGCGTCATTGTCGGCCTCGCCCTGATCGCTATCGTCTTTGTCGGCCCGCAAACCCCTTGGGGCTGGATCGGCCTCGTGCCGCTGCTGACGGGTCTCGTGGGCACCTGCCCGCTCTACACGGTGCTCGGCATCCGAACCTGCAAGCTGTAGAGACCTGACGTCCGATCAGGCGTCCGGCTCAGTGGCCGTGGCCTGTTCGGAAACGAACCCCGCCACTTGCGCCGCGCAGGCCCGGCCCGCTTCGGCCAGCGCGAGGGCGCGGGACTCAGCAGAGGACGCGTCGGCATTTGCCGATGAGGTCACATTTGTCTGCGCGACGACCTTGCGTGTGCCCGCTTCCACAAGCGTCGCTTCGAGGTCGCACCTGGCCAGCGTGCCTGCCAGCGTGAAGTCTTCGATCCGCCACACGAGTTCATAATCTGCATGGGCGCCCGCCTCCAGCGCCACGGCAACCCCTGCGCCTTTGTCGTCCAGCGCATCCAGCACCGCCACCTGCATCAGGCGCGTGGCGCTATCCGCCCATTCCACGCCGCGAACGAGGCGCAGGGCACCGGCGGCATCCTCAGACGCAATCACACGTCCGCCGAACAGGCGGGAGGCTTCAGGCTCGCGAACGGCCACGACCGTATCGACCGGATAGGTTTCGGTCATCGCACCAAACCGGTAGAGGCCGTCCGGAACTTCCGGTTCCGGCAAGATGCTGACGCAGGCGGTCAGCGCCGTCATGGCGAAGGCAAGGGAAATCGAGCGGATCATCAGCGTTTGTCCTCATAGGGAACCGGTTCCCCGACAAGCATGCTTTGCGGGTTCTGTTCGAATTCGCGGGTCAGCCGGTCCATCCGGCTGATCAGGATGCGGAGGTCCTGCGCCGCCAGACGGGAGTCCTCCACCACGCCGGTGGCCGGACCTTCCAGCAGGGCATTGACCACGCGCACTGTGTCGCCGCCCTGCACCATCACGGCATCGGCTGAGGCGACCACCTTGCCCACCTCGGCCAGCAATTCGTCGAGCTGTCCGGAAAGGCCGGCGAGCTCTTCATTGGCATTCGTGCTGAACGTGCCGACCGATTCCGAAGCGGACGCAAACTCATTGCTTGCGCGCGACAGGTCTTTCATCGTGCCGGTCGCTTGATCGATCAGGCCATCCTCGGCGGCGAGCTTGGTGGTGATCGTCTCGATGTTCTTCAGCGAGGTACTGATCGACTCGACATTCTCCTCCGTCAGCAGCTTCTTCACCCGTTCCATCGTGTCATTGGCCTGGCCCAGCACCTGCGCGCCACCCGCAACGATCTGGTCGAGTTGGGTTCTCTCTGCCCGGATCACCGGCACGGGCTCACCCGGTTTCGCTTCCAGCAGGCGGGACGTCGGAGAGCCCGCGCTGATCTGGACAAAGGTCACGCCTGTGATGCCGGCCAGCTGGATCGAGGCGGTGGAGTCCGTCTTCACGGGGGTCTCCCGGTCAATCCGGATGCGGGCACGGACTTTGGATGGGTCGGCGCGGTCGATACGGACGGTGGAGACTTCGCCCACCTTGATACCGATATAGCGCACGGCCGATCCGTCCTCGAGGGATACCGGCCCTTCGAAGACAATATCGTACGCCTTGTAGTCCCGCTGGAACTGGGACTGGCCGAGCCACAGCACAAAAGCGGCAACGGCCAGCGTTGCAACAATAACAAAAGCGCCGATGACGGCATAATTCGCTCGCGTTTCCATCGCTCCGGGCCCCCTTTCTAGTGTCCCGTTGCCGCGCGTCCCCGCGGGCCGCAGAAATATTCCTGCACCCACGGATGATCGAACGCACGCAATTCTTCGATCGTGCCGACTGCCAGCACGTGTTTCTCTCCCAGCACGGCGATCCGGTCGCAGGTCGCATGCAGCGTATCCACATCATGCGTGACAAGGAAGACGGTGAGCCCCAATGCCTGTTGCAGGCTGCGGATCAGGGCATCGAATTTTTCCGCGGTAATCGGGTCGAGGCCGGCAGTCGGCTCGTCCAGGAACAGAAGTTCCGGATCCAGCGCCAGGGCACGCGCCAGCGCCGCACGCTTGCGCATGCCGCCGGAGAGGTCAGACGGATATTTGGGGCTCGCCTCGGCGCTGAGGCCGGCCATGCGGATCTTCATGTCGGCCAGTTGGTGGCGCAGCACCGGCTCCAGCTGCGTGTGTTCCTTCATCGGAACTTCGACATTCTCCCGCACGGTGAGGTTCGAGAACAATGCGCCATCCTGGAACATGACGCCCCAGCGCTGCTCGACCTCGGCGCGCTCGACCTCATCCAGCGTTTCCAGCCGTTCGCCGAAAACCTCGATGCTGCCGGTATCGAATTCCTTGAGCCCTGTGATCGCGCGCAAAAGGACGGACTTGCCGCAGCCCGACGGGCCGATAATGCCGATGATCTCGCCCCGGCGGATGTCGAGGTCCAGATGCTCGTGCACGACATGGGTCCCATAGGCGGTCTTCAGGTCGCGGATGCGGATGATGATGTCGTCCGTCATATGCCAAGCTCCATATAGAGGATGGCAAAGATGGCATCGAGCACGATCACGGCGAACAGGCCCTGTACCACCGACGTGGTGGTCGCATTGCCCAGCGACTGGACGCTGCCGCCGACATTCAGGCCCTGGCGGCAGGCGATCAGTGTCACCACAAAGCCGAACACGGGCGCCTTGGACAGGCCGACCCAGAAATGCTCCAGCGGCACGGAATTGCGCAGGCGATCCAGGAAGACGCCGGGATTGATGTCCAGTGATGACCAGCCAACCACGACGCCGCCGGCGATCCCGGCCAGCGTTGCCACAAAGGTCAGCGCGGGCGTCATCAGCAGCAGCGCGATGATGCGCGGCGCAACGAGAATGTCCATCGGCTTCAGGCCAAGCGTCTGCATGGCGTCGATTTCCTGGCGCATCTTCATCGTGCCGATCTGCGCGGTAAAGGACGAGTTCGTCCGCCCCGCCAGAACGATACCGGTCAGCACCACGCCGAATTCGCGCAGCATCGAATAGCCGATCAGCTCGACCGTGTAGATCTCGAGATCGAAATCGCGGAGCGTCGTCGCGCCGATATAGGCGACGACCATGCCGACAAAGAAAGACAGGAAGGCGATGATCGGCATCGCGTCGAGGCCCGCCTCCTCCATCACCGCGACGATGGACGTCCAGCGCAGCTTCCAGGGCTGCATGAGGAGACGAATCGTCGTCACGATCGTTTCGCCGAGGAAGGCGAGCGTCTGGAAAATTTCCGACATGACGCCGACAAAGCCGCGGCCCGTCCGCTCCAGCAGAGCGAGGAAGCCATGGTCCGGCGCCTTCGCCGGCGGCACCGGATCGGAGACGGCGTGGACCTGTTCGATCAGGTGGCGGGCGACATCATTCGTTCCGGTGAGACCAGAGCCTTCCGGCGCGGCGCGCAGCGTGCGGTCGATCAGGAAGGCCCCGGCGGTGTCGATCCGGGTCAGTCCGGAGACATCCACAAGCACGGGATGATCATGCTTTAGTCCGGCCAGGTCATCATCCAGCTCGTGAATGGTCATGATCGTCCAGTCCCCCGTCAGACGGAGGGTGGCACGTTCGCCGCTCTCTTCGAGCGCGAAACCGGGGGCCGTTGTGACTGTCATCTCTGGCAACTAGCCTTCCAACACTAGCAAAACATGCTTAAGAACAGCGAAGCATGATCGGTGAAATTTTATCGTTCAGGATCGGACATGGGCAATCGAAACCTTGAAATTTCAGCGCTTTCCTCGCCCCTGAAGTCGGCATTTACCATTTCGCGCGGCGCCAAGACCAGCGCGGAGACAATTCGCGTCACCCTCACGGAGAACGGCGCCACCGGCCGCGGCGAAAGCGTGCCCTATGCCCGCTATGGCGAAACCACCACCAGCGTCACTGCCGCCATCGAAAACGCCCGTACTGAAATCAAATCCGGTCTCAGCCGCGATGACCTGCAATCCCTCATGCCCCCCGGCGCGGCCCGCTGCGCGGTGGATTGTGCAATGTGGGACCTTGAAGCGAAGCTGAGCGGCACGCCTGTCTGGCAGCTCGCCGGCCTTCCGGAACCGAAGCCCGTCGAGACTGCCGTCACTGTCAGCCTCGACACACCAGACGCCATGGCCGCCGCCGCAAAGTCGACGCAAGGGCGCCTGCTCAAACTGAAGCTCGGCGGGCCGGGCGATCTTGGCCGGATCGAGGCCGTCCACGCTGCGCGTCCGGACGCGCGCCTGATCGTCGATGCGAATGAGGGCCTCAATCCGAACGAGCTGCCCGCGATCTCGAAAGCCGCCGCTGCGCTCGGCGTCGTGCTGATAGAACAACCCTTCCCTGCCGGCACGGACGACGCATTGCTCAACCGTCCCGGCCCGGTCGCAATCTGCGCCGACGAAAGCGCCCACACACGGGCCGAGCTGCAGGATCTCGCCCGCCGCTATGACGCAGTCAACGTGAAGCTCGACAAGACAGGCGGCCTGACCGAAGCGCTCGCCACCGTGCGGGAAGCCCGCGCGCTCGGCCTTGGCGTCATGGTCGGCTGCATGGTGGCGGGATCGATTTCGATGGCCCCGGCCTTGCTGCTGGCCGGCCTCGCCGACCTGATGGATGTCGATGGCCCGCTCTGGCTCGCTGAGGACGTGCCGCACGGCCTGCAATATTCGGACGGCATGGTCGCCCCGCCCTCGCCGGACCTTTGGGGCTAGTGCGCCGCTGCAGGTGCCGGGCCTTTCGGCTTGTCCAGCAGCATGACCGCCATCAGGACCAGGGCGAACGACATCGACATGGTCAGGAAGAGGTTGTTGTAGGTCATCACCGCCGCTTCCATCTTTGTACGGTAGACCAGCTGCGCCAGTGCCGTGCCTTCCGGATCCGTCACACCGGCGGCCTGCATCTGGGCTGTCATGTTCGACAGGAAGGATTGCACTTCCGGACGGGCGAGCGACATGCCGCTCGCAATCTGCTGTTCGTGCATCTGGTTGAAGCTGATCATCATCGTCGTCAGGATCGCGATGCCGATGGCCCCGCCAAGGTTCCGGCAGACCGTGAACAGGCCCGACGCGTTGGCCACCCGTTCCGGCGGCAGCGTGCCGAGCGCCAGGTTCGTAGTCGGCACCATGGTAAGGATCAGGCCCGCGCCCCGCAGGGCCTGTGGCCAGAACAATTCGTGGAAGCCGGACTGGGCCGTCAGATGCCCGTTCAGCCATGTGCCGATGGCGGCCAGCGTCAGGCCCACGGCCACGACAAAGCGCGGATCATAGCGCTTGGTCATCGCCCCGGCGATCGGCCCGCCGATGAACATGGCGAAACCGGCGACACTCATCACCTCACCGATCTGGAGGGACGAGTATCCCCGCACCTGCCCCAGATAGAGCGGCAACAGGAAAACAGAACCATAAAGCCCAAAGCCCATGACGGAGGCGATGATCGCGCCCGAGGCAAAGTTCCGGTCCTGGAACACGCGCAAATCCACCAGAGGAACAGGTGACGTCAGCGCGCGGCGGAAGAAGATGACCGCCGCAATCGCGCAGATGATGGAGGCCTTCACAATGGCCGAGCTCTGGAACCAGCTGTCGCCCGGGCCTTCATCGATGATCCATTCGAACAGGCCGAGGAACAGCGCCATCGCGATCAGCGCCGTCACATCGAGGCGGCGCAGCAGCGCGATCTCCCCTTTCTGTTTCGGAATGAAGAGGAAGACGAGCGTGATCGCAGCAATGCCCGGCACGATGTTGATGAGGAACAGCCAGTGCCACGACATGTGCTGGGTGATCCAGCCGCCAAGCGTCGGGCCGATGGAGGGAGCAAGCGTTGCCACCATGCCGATCATCACCTGTTGGGTCATGGACCGACCGGCGGGAAACAGCGTGAAGCTGGCCGCCATCGTGGTCGGCACCATGGCCGCACCGGCGAAGCCCTGGATGATGCGGAAGAAGATCAGGGAGTCGAGATCCCATGAGACGGCGCACAGTATACTGGAAACGACGAAGCCCGCCGCTGACATCATGAACAGTTTCCGTATACCGAAGGCCCGGTTGAGAAAGCCCGACAGAGGAATGCCGACGACTTCGGCCACCAGATAGCCGGTCTGGATCCATGCGATCTCTTCCTGGCTGGCAGACACGCCGGCCTGGATCTGGCGGATGGAGCTCGCGACGATCTGGATGTCCAGGATCGCCATGAACATCCCGATCACCATCGCAAAAAAGCCGATGTTGAGTGCGAGCTCTGACGATGTCTTTTGCCGGATTGCGTTGACCATGGCGAACCTCGCGCAAGGCTGGGCGGCTTAGCCGTCCACCCCCTTCGCGATCACGGTCGCTTCAACTGAAAGGCCGGGGCGCATCAGGCCGGAGGCCAGTGCCTCATCCGAAATCTTCACCCGCACGGGCACGCGCTGGACGATTTTCGTGAAGTTTCCGGTCGCCGTGTCCATCGGGATCAGGCTGAACTGGCCGCCGGTCGCAGGCGCGATGGAATCCAGCGTACCGGTCACTTTCATGTCCGGATACGCGTCGACATGGATGTCGACTTCCTGGCCGGGCCGCATGCGCTCGACCTGCGTTTCCTTGAAGTTGGCAATGATATAGGCCTCCGACACCGGCACGATCGACATGGTCTGCTGGCCAGGGTTCAGCAATTGCCCTGCCGCGACGACGCGGTTGGCGACGACGCCGTCAAAGGGGGCGCGCAGCTCGGTGCGGGTCGCATCGAGCTTCGCCGCATCCACACGGGCCTGCGCCGCTTCGACCTGGGCTTCAGCGCCGGCAACAGCAGCCTTGGCGGATTCAAGGTCTTCCTCGGCGCGGTGGTAATTTGCCTGCGCAACGCTCAGTTCGCTTTGCGCGGTGGTGATACCGGCTTTCGACTGGTCCAGCGTTGCCTTCGCGGCCTGTGCCTTGGTTGCGGCCGCATCAAGGCTCGCCTTCGGGTAATGTCCTTTCCCGGCAAGCTCCGTATACCGCTCAAGGTCATGCGTGGCGAGCGTGGCATCTGCCTCGGCCGCGGCAGTACTGGCCCTGGACTGGGCAAGACGGTCGCGCTGGGCCGAGATCTGGGCGGCGGCCGTCTGCAGGTTCGCTTCAGCAGCGGCAACACCGGCGCGGGCCTGCGTCTGCGCGGCGACAGCCTGCTGGAATGCAGCGGCCGCTTCCGACACGCGGGTCGCATAATCGGCCACTTCCAGCGTCACCAGAAGGTCACCGGCCTTCACAGTCTGGTTGTCCGTTACATGGACCTGTTCGACATAGCCCTGCACTTTCGGAGAGATCGTCGCGATATCGGCGCGGATGTAGGCGTTGTCCGTGGTGATTTCATACCGGCCGGCAACCAGCCAGTGAATGCCCTGGTATCCAACGAACAGAGCGAGCAGCAGGCCCGCGCCGGAAAGGATGTATTTCCGGGGGTCTGCCTTGAAACGGGCAACCAGGCCCTGCCCTTCGGGCGAAGGGGCGCGCTGAACGGGGGCATCGTTCTCAGGGGCGCGGTCCGGCATCTTGGCCGCAGGGGTTTCGGCCTGGTTGGGTGCCCGCGCCGCAGGAGGAACGGCAGCGGGCTGGGAGGTGTCACGCTTGAAGGGTTGTACGGCCATGGGAGGAGTTCCGCGGTATTGGTTCTGGATCCCGGTGGTAGACCCAAAATGTGTAATTCTGGTTACATCGCTTGCAATGTAATCCGCGTTACACCAAAATCAACCCATGAACAGTATTCAGAAGCCCAAAGCCTCCGCCCCAGCCGCCATCAAGGCGCCCGAAGGGGCATCGCGCGCCGAAATCCGGCGCGCCGCTTTTCTTGAAGCAGCCCAGGAAGTCTTTCTGGAACAAGGCTTTGAAGCCGCCAACATGTCGGAAATTGTCCGGCAGGCCGGCGGTTCTCTCGCGACGCTGTATTCCCAGTTCGGTGACAAGGAAGGCATATTCCTGGCCATGCTGGAAACCCGCATGAAGGAAGTGACCGCCACGCTGGAAGTCGAACTTCAGGCGCACACGCCGGTGGAGGAAGGCCTGCGCCGCATCGGCGAGCAGTTTGCCGGCAAGCTGGTCCAGCCCAATTCTCTGGAGCTCTACCGCTTGATTGTCGGCATGGCGAAGAAGTATCCCGACATCGCCGCGACCTTCATGAAGCTCGGCCCCAACAAGGTGCGCGCAGGCCTCGCTGCTTACCTGCAGGACCGGGCCGATGCCGGGGAAATTCCGCAATCGGACCAGTATGAGACGCTGGGCTCGCTCTTCCTCGACATGGTCCGCTCGCCGCTGCAAAGCCGCGCGCTGCTGGACGCCAATGTGCGCCCGACGGAAGACGACGTCCGCACCAGCGTGGACCGGGCCGTCTGCATGTTCCTCTACGGTCTTTCAGGAAAACACTAGGCCGGCCCGATCAATCGATTGCCGCGGCCCGGCTGCACCGCTACCCTCCCGGGAAAAACAGGCTAAAAACCGGGAGGAATAAATGGCTGACGGGGAAGTTGGCGGCATCGTGGACGACAAGTTCGCCGCCGTAAGAGAACAGTTCGAGAAAAACCTGAATGACGGCACCGACATCGGCGCGTCCTTCTGCGTCATCAAGGATGGCGAGCCGGTAATCGACCTCTGGGGCGGCTGGGCTGACGAGGAACGCACACGCCCCTGGGAAAAGGACACGATCGTCAACGTCTATTCGACGACCAAGACGATGACGGCGCTGACCGCCCTGTGGCTCGCCGATCAAGGCAAGCTCGATTTCGATGCGCCGGTCGCCGCGTACTGGCCGGAGTTTGCAGCGAGCGGCAAGGAAGCCGTGAAAGTCAGCCATTTGATGAGCCATTCGGCCGGCCTCTCCGGCTGGACCGAACCGCTGGGCAAGCACGATCTCTATGACTGGGACAAGGCGACCCGCCTGCTCGCCGCGCAGGCCCCGCTTTGGGAACCCGGCACAGCCTCCGGCTATCACGCGATCACGCAAGGCTATCTCGTCGGCGAAGTGATCCGGCGGATTGACGGGCGCACGGTCGGCACCGTGTTCCGGGAAGAGTTCGCCGAGCCGCTGGGCGCGGATTTCCATATCGGTCTTCCGGCCTCGGAAGATCACCGGGTGGCAGACCTGAAGCCGCCGCCGGGCGCAGGCCTTGGCGGCGCAGCGCAAAATGAAATCCAGCGCGTCGCGTTTGAAAACCCGGAGGTCGACGTGTCGGAAACACGGACACGCGCCTGGCGCGGGGCCGAGATCCCTGCCGCGGGCGGCACGGGCAATGCCCGCTCCGTCGCGACCGTCCAGTCGATCCTTGCCAATGGCGGCGTGATGAACGGCAAACGCTTCCTGTCGGAAGCCGGATGCCGCAAGGCGCTGGAGTGCCAGGTAGACGGCACCGATATGGTGCTCGGCATACCGGTCCGGTTCGGGCTCGGTTATGGCCTCTCCGGCCCGCTGTCACCGGCCCTGAACGATCAGTCGATGTTCTGGGGCGGCTATGGCGGCTCCATCGTGCTGGTCGACATGCAGAACCGGATGACCATCGCCTATGCGATGAACCGGATGGAAGGCACGACGACGGGCGACATGCGTGCGATCACGCTGGCCGCCCATGTCTGGCAGGCGATGGCGGGCTGATCCGCCCTATTCGCCTGCGCCGTCGAGCATGGACTTGAAGCCGCTCGGCTTGTGCGGCCCCATGAACAGCTGCTCGAACGCGCCAATCCCTTCGGAAGTCTGGCCACCGGGGCCGGAAAGCTTCGCCCGGACGATTTCCTGGATGTGCAGATTCTCCGGGATGTTCCACGGTGCATTCGGGTCCATGTCTTCGCGCTCGACGACCAGCTGGTCGCCATGGCTCATGCCATGCTTGTACTTGGCGTGGCCGTATCCGATGCCGCGCATCAGGAAGGTGCCCATGGGCTCGAAGTCCACCGTATACGGACTGCCCTGACGGTCATTCATGCTGAGGCGCGCTTTCGCCATGCGGCGCGTACCCGGCGCATAGGTCACGTCCATCTGCGCATCGTCGAGATGCAGGTGCTCGCCATGTTTGGCGCCATCCGCAGCCAGGACAGCGCGCTTGTTCCACGCCTCCCCTTCGCCATCGTCATTGACGTGGAAATAGAGCGCCTGGTTCGCGAAATTTGTCGGTGTCCAGATCCAGTAGAATTGCGGCTCGAGCGGCGGGATCAGTGGCTGGGTGTCCTGGGCCCCGATGGGGCGGACGCCCCAGGACCGGTCCCGCGTCCCGGACCAGCTGTCGGGATTGACCTCGATTTCCTTGCCGTCAATCCGCAGCTTGCCGGACCAGTGCCCGTTCTGCGTCATGCGCGTCAGGTCCATCAGCATCCGCGGCCCCTGGCGGCGGGTGAAGCGCGGCTCCTCGACCGGGAAGGCCCGGCCGGTGAATTCCACGTCGAGCGCGATGCCTTCGGTCTCTTCCAGCTTCAGGCGGATACGCTTCAGCGGCTCCAGCACTTCCACCGACATGCCACCGATATATGTGTCCATCCGCTCCATGTTCAGCGGACGCGAAAAAAAGACCGAGCTCTGCTTGCCATTGTGAAGCACCGACACCGATCCATCGATGATGTTCAGGTGCGGGTAGACCCCCATCGCCGCAGCGAAGAACACCGATCCGTCAGAGGAATAGCCATTGTAGAAGTACCGGTCGTAGAAGTTCCGGTCGGATCCGGAAAAAGCGACCGGCTCCGGTGTCTGGTGGATTGGATATTCATCTCCGGCGGTGAGCATTGTTCGCACTTCCTTCCTCTGGGTGACCTCTTGGCGGGCTCGTCATGCAAGCTAGGGTGTACGAGGGAAACCCCGGCGACAAGGGGTGACGCGAGGGAGGCACTATGTCCTGTAAAATGAATCCGGAGGAAGCCAACACATTCCTGCGCCAGGCCTTTGAAGGCCAGTCGGTGCGCACGGAAATCGTGGAAATGGTGGAAGGCCGCGCCGTGGTGCGACTAAGAGCCGACAAGACGAATCTGCGTCCTGGCGGCTATATTTCCGGACCGACACAGATGTCCCTGGTCGACACGGCGTCCTACTTCGCCGTCATGACCGTGACCGGACTGGAGCCCATGGCCGTGACCAGCAGCCTGAACATGAGTTTCCTGCGTCCCTGCATCGGCGATGTCGTGCTTGCAGACGCGCGCATCATGAAGATCGGGCAGACGCTGGCCGTCATGGATGTGGACGTGCGCGTGGAAGGTGCAACCAAGCCATCCAGCCATGCGGTCGTCACCTACGCCCTGCCCCGGAAGGATGTGCCCGCTTGAACCGGCTTGCGGCCTTCGCAGCGCTGATCGGCTTCTGCGGGGTCGCCCTCGGCGCATTTGGCGCGCACGCCCTGGAAGGCGTCCTGACACCTGAAGGAACCGAGTGGTGGCATACGGCGACGCTGTACGCGCTGCCCCATGCAGCGGCGGCACTGGCCATCGCCTTGTCTGTCCGTGGTGGTCTTGTCCGCACTGGCGGCTGGTGCATGGTCATCGGCGCCTGCATCTTCGCCGGCACGCTCTACGCAATGGCACTCGGCGCGCCGCGCTGGTTCGGGGCCATTACCCCGATCGGCGGCGTTTCCTTGCTGGCAGGTTGGGGACTGGCTGCCATCGGCAGCCTCAGGGCGTCAAACTGAAGGCAGCGAACAGGTTCGCTGCGATCAGGATTTTGCGGAATTCACGGACGCGTATTTGTCGGCCAGCTGGTCTGCCGTTTCACGCGCATTGTCGATGACGTCTTCAAACGCATCGAGTTCCTTGTCGACCGGTGCGGTGTCGATATCCATGTCAGAGCGGGCGGACACTTCGCCAAGCGCACTCTGGAAGCTGCGGTAAGCCATCTGGGCACGGACGAGTGCGCGCTCATAGCTCATCACGTCGGCGCGGGTCGCGGTGTGGGCGCCGGTTTCCTGAAGCAACGTATGGGCTTCGCGGCTGACTTCGCCCAACCCGGTCCGTGCTGCCTGACTGTCGGAAACGATGCGGGCGAGCACGAGCGCCGGCGCTTCAGACCCTGCGCCGATGCGGGCGGCATAGGTGTCGGCCTCGGCCTGGTCATTGGTGATGCCATTGATCAGCGTGTTTGCGAGCCCGGCCAATCCACCACTGGATTTCACCCAGCCGGCATCAACTGCCTTGTCGCAATATTCCGTGGAGGCCGTGCGCAGTGCGGACTGGTTTTGGGAAAGCCCCGCCTGCACCAGAGCTTCACCTGGTACCATGGAAACGGTTGCGCATCCTGCAAGAAGGCATAGGGATACACCCAGAAATACGCTACGCATCAAACAGCCACCTGCATTCTGTTTGGGCCCCAATACGTAATATTCTGTACGTAACGACGGGTACCATGTCCACCTCAGACGGCAGTTTGAACGAAATTAGGTGAAGAGTGAATGAATAGACGCCCGCCCCGCCGCATTTTATATCCCAGACACGAGGCTCGGCGCTCCGGCCGGCTGCGCGTTTCAGATATTCACGAAATTTACTGGGAAGAATCCGGTAACCCTAATGGCGTGCCTGTCATCGCGCTTCACGGCGGCCCCGGAGGCGGCTCAAGCCCCGAAATGCGGAGGTTTTTCGACCCTGAGCGCTATCGGATCTTCCTGTTCGATCAGCGCGGTTGTGGACGTTCCACTCCACATTCCGAACTTCGCGAAAATACCACCTGGGACCTGGTGGACGATATTGAGGCACTGCGTGACCATGTTGGCGTCAGTCAGTGGCTTGTCTTCGGCGGATCGTGGGGATCGACGCTGTCACTCGCCTATGGCGTGACTCATCCGGAGCGGACTCTCGGATTAGTATTGCGCGGCATCTTCCTGGTCTCGAAACCGGAAGTGCAATGGTTTTACCAAAGCGGCGCCAGCCGCCTCTTCCCGGACGCCTATGATCGCTACGTCGCCCCGATTCCGGAAGACGAGCGCGACGACCTGCTGATGGCTTTCCATCGCCGGCTCACGGGCGATGACCGGCAGTCGCGGATCGAAGCCGCCCGGGCCTGGTCACGCTGGGAGGGCGAAACCCTCTCCATCAAGGGGCCGCTGACCACCCCGCCCCGCTTCAATGAAGATGACTTTGTCGACGCCTTCGCCCGGATCGAATGCCACTATTTCGTCAATCGCGGTTTCTTTGCCAGCGACAACTGGCTGCTGGAACAGTGCGCAAAAAAACTGAAGGACATTCCGGGTGTCATCGTTCACGGCCGCTATGATGTGGTGACGCCGCTGTCGACGGCCTGGGCCCTGTCCAAGGCCTGGCCCAAGGCCGAGCTTCACATCGTGCCGGATGCCGGCCACTCGTCCATGGAGCCCGGCATTGTCGACAAGCTGATTCAGGCAACGGATCATTTTGCAGGCGTCTACGGCTCCAAGGTCCGCGTCTGACGCCTGCCTCATCCGGATGACAAAAAACAGGCCCTCCACCGCGTGGAGGGCCCGTTTATTCATGGTTTATACATGGTGTTCTTCATGGTGCGGGATGCGCCCGCCGGAGACCATTTACTCCACTGGCGGCAGCTCGTAGTTCGGCCCCAGCAGGACTTCCAGGAAGCCCGGCAGCTGGACGTGATACTGGTCCTGGATCTTGTCGAAGAAGCCGAAGAACAGGACGAAGCCGACAAAGGCCGGCACGAACCAGCGCATCAGGAACCGCCAGACATTCATGATGTTGCCCTCGCCCAGCTCGGAGGTCAGCATGTCGCGCGACAGGACCCAGCCGGCAAAGATCGCCACCAGCAGACCGCCCAGCGGCAACAGGACATTGCCGGTGATGAAGTCCATGAAGTCGAGATATTCGGTGGAGAAGATATAGGCCGCCCCGACCAGCCAGAGCATGAAGCCGACGCCGAGCGCAGCGCCCATCCGGGTCACGCCCTGACGTTCCTCCAGCCAGGAAACAGAAACTTCCAGAAGCGAGATCGAAGAGGTGAAGGCGGCAAACAGGGCCAGCGCGAAGAACAGGATCGACATGAGGTAGCCGATGGGCCCCAGATTGCCGAGCGCGACCGGCATCGAGACGAAGAAGAGGCTTGGGCCACCTGCCGGGTCGAGGCCTGCAGCGAACACGATCGGGAAGATCGCGAAGCCTGCAATCAGGGCCACGAACGTGTCAGAACCTGCAATGATGACGGAAGAACGCGGGATGTTCGTACCGCGGTCGAGATAGGCGCCATAGGTGATCATCAGGCCGACACCGACGCCGATGGAGAAGAAGGCCTGCCCCACTGCTTCGAGGAAGGTCTTGAAGCCGACATCCTCCCATTTGGGCTGGAACAGGAAGGCAAAGGTTTCCCCGGCATTGCCGCGCGACAGGGAGAAACCGACGATGACCAGAAGGATCACGAAGAAGGCCGGCATCAGGATGCTGGCAGCTTTCTCGATACCCCCTTTCACGCCACGACCGACAATCGCGATATTGGCAAAGATGAAGGCGGCGAGCAGTGCCAGCATGTACCATTTCGAGGCCAGCGCATGCTCGCCCTGCCCGATGACATTGGCAAAATTGGTGCCGGATGCGGCAGCGTCCATGCCCGCAAAGCCATTCTTCATGGCCTGGATCACGAAGGCGAGCAGCCAGGCCGAAATCACCATGTAAAAGGACAGGATGAAGGTCGCCGTAATCGTACCGACCCAGCCGACAAAGCCCCAGCTCTGGCTCTTGCTTTCAGCCCGTGCGAGCGACTCGACGCCTTCAACAGCGGACATGCCGGACTTCCGGCCCATGCCATATTCCGCCATCAGCACAGGCAAACCAATCAGCACGACGCAAGCGATGTAGATGAGGATAAACGCCCCGCCGCCATTCTCACCGGCTGTGTATGGGAACCGCCAGAAATTGCCGAGTCCGACCGAAGAACCAACGGCAGCCATGATAAAACCGAAGCGCGAGCTCCAGGTGTCTGCCTTGCGGGCGATTGTCGCCATATTCCCTCTCCCCAGGGTAAAAAGTTTCGCGCGAAACTATAGGCGGAGAAACAAAAATCAACGCCATATGCTGCGTCAGGGTCAGAATAACCCCGTTGTATTGAGTTTATCGTCGCGATGCAGATAGGCCGAAAGGATCAGGCCGAAACACGACATCGCGGTCAGCATGGCTGTGCCACCGTATGAGATCAGAGGCAACGGCATACCCACGACAGGCAACAGGCCAAGCACCATGGCGACGTTGAAGACGACGTAGAAGGCAACCGTCGCCGTCGCCCCCGCCACTGCGAAGCGGCCAAAATTGCTGGCAGACTGGAACGCGATATAGAGCGACCAGCCGAGCAGGATCGCAAAGCCGACCAGGATGGCGGTCGCGCCCAGGAACCCGAATTCCTCGGCGATCACGGTGAGAATGAAGTCGGTGTGCTGCTCGGGCACATAATCCTGCTGGGACTGAATCCCCTGCAGCCAGCCCTTGCCGTTCAGCCCGCCTGCGCCGATGGCGATCTTCGCCTGCTCGATCTGGTAACTCTCGCCAAGCGATGTCGATGCGCCACTGGACCCGAAAAGCTGCGCCAGGAACGTATCGACCCGTCCGCGCTGATAGGGCTCCAGAACAAACTGGTAGACCGGCCAGACAGCCGCCGCTGCAGCGGCGGCCCCGGCCAGTATAATCCGCCCGGACAGGCCCGCCAGAAACACAACCACACCGCCCGATGCGACAATCGCCAGCGCGGTTCCGAGATCAGGCTGCAGGAAGACAAGCGCGGCTGGAACAAGGATGATGACCGCCGCGCCGATGTGAATGAGGAAACGGGAGCCATTGGCGCCCAGCATGGCGTGATAGTAACGGGCCAGCGCAAGTATCACCGCAAGCTTGGCAAACTCCGACGGCTGGACAGCCACCGGGCCGATCCTCAGCCAGCGTTGCGCCCCGCCCCCGGTCACACCGAAGAACTCCACTGCCAGCAAGAGAAGGATCGTGCCCGCATAGGCCAGCCAGGACAGGTTCATCCACCAGGATAGCGGCAACATCGCCAGCGCGATCATGATGCCGAAGCAGATGACGAACCTGATCAGCTGGAGCTTCCAGAGATGTTGCTCCGCCGGATTGGTATAGGTCGAAGAGTAAAGCATCGCGATGCCGATGAGCGCCATGGCGACGATCAGCAGGATGACTCCCCACGGCAACCGCGCCATCTTGCCAAGCAGGCCGGAAGACGTGCCGTCAAAATTGAGCGAACGGGCGGTGCGCGTGCGCGCCTCCCCCCGGCTGTAACCGCTGAAGCTGCCATCACGGCTCATGTCGGCGTGCCCTCATCAGCGGATGGCTTGATGGAGGCGCTCTTCGTCCATGCCGGTTTACGGCCGCTATTGGTGCGGATGGCGTGGGCCAGAATATCGCGGGCCACCGGCGCTGCAGTTCGCGACCCGCCTTCCCCGTGCTCCACGACGACGGAGATCGCATATTTGGGATTTTCCGCCGGGGCGTAGGCGACGAACAGGGCGTGGTCGCGCAGCTCACGTTCAATGTCTTCGCCTTTGCGGACACCGGTGGCGCGCTCAGCGGCCGTGATGCGGCGAACCTGCGCTGTCCCCGTCTTGCCAGCGAGGCGCGGGCCGCCCAGCCCCAGATCACCAGAGCTGCGCGCGGTGCCGCCCCATTCAGACGTCACGCCATACATGCCTGACTTCATCAGCTTCATGATCTCGGCATCGAGATGCGCATCTAGGACATGCTCGTCGGGATCTTTCGGACCAAGACCGATGAGCTTGGGCTTGAGGGAATGTCCTTCTGTTGCGATACGCGCGGTCATCAGGGCGAGCTGCAATGGCGTCACACCCAGCTGCCCCTGACCGATCCCGAAGTTCAGTGTCTCGCCTTCGTACCAGGGCTCCTTCCGGGCGCGCATTTTCCACTCCGGATCCGGAACCAGTCCGCTGCGGGCACCGGTCATGCCGAGCGACCAGGCTTCCCCGAAACCAAACTTGCGGGCGGTATCTGCAATCGCCTGCGCGCCGGCCCGGCGGGCGACTTCATAGAAGTAGACGTCGCAGGACCCCTTGATACCGCCATGCAGGTCGACCGTCCCGTGACCGCCTTTTTTCCAGCAGTGCCAGGTTCGGTTCCCGAAATGGTAATAGCCGTTGCAATGCACCTTGTCGGTCGGCTTGATCGCGCCGGTCTCAAGGGCCGCTGTCGCCACGACCATCTTGAACGTTGAGCCAGGCGGATACACACCGCCATGGGCTCGCGGATAAAGCGGCGCCCGGGAATCTTCCCGCAGGGCAGCGTAGTCCGTGCCCGAGATGCCATTCACGAAATCATTGGGATCGAAGGCCGGCGTCGAGACCATGGAGAGAATATCGCCGCTCTCGATATCGACCACGACGGCTGCACCGCTTTCGCCCTCGAAACGTTCAATCGCGACACGCTGCAGGTCCATGTCGATCGTGATGAACAGGTCCTTGCCCGCTTCCGGTGCAAGACGTTCATCCGGGATCTGATCGATGACACGGCCTGCGGCATTGGTGACCAGTTTCTTGAAGCCCGGCTTGCCGCGCAGCCACTCCTCGGCGAACCGCTCCATGCCTTGCCGGCCCGTCCGCATGTCCGGATGACGGAACATCCGTTCGATGGTCGTGGCTTCGTCGGATGTCTTGCCTTCGGTCAGCCGTTCCAAATCGTCCTGGCTGGCCCGGGCCACATAACCCAGCACGTGTGCGAAATCCCGTCCGCGCGGATAGGACCGCGTGAGTGCCATCTCGACCTGCACGCCCGGCAGCTCTACCGCATGCACATTCATCCGGGCGAAGTCTTCATAGGACAGTTCGTTTGCGACAATGACCGGCAGGAACGCTGCCCGGCGAAGGCGTGCGCGGCGGATGTCTTCCATGACGCGCTCGACCTGCCCGTCCGACAGTTCGATCAGCTGGCGAATACTGGCAATCGTTGCAGCCGGGTCTTTCAACTGCTCCGGAATGACAGTGACGCGGCCGGCCCGCCGGTGCGAAGCGAGGGGCTTACCGAAGCGGTCGAGAATCCGCCCGCGCTGTGGTGGCGCGAGTTCCAGCTTGATGTGGTTCTCGTTGGCCAGTTCGTCGTACTTCTTGCCCTCCAGGATCTGCAGCTGGAAAAGGCGCGCCACGAGGCCCGCCCAGACAACACCGCCGCCAACGCCTGCCATGAGCATGCGGCGGGAAAATTCCTGATCGGGATGGAAGCCCTTGCTCATGCCGCCTGCCCCGCAGCTTCTCCCGGCTTGCGGCCCAGGTCGAAGACTTTGTGGATCAGCGCATACAGCAGCCCGGTCGTCAGCATCGCAGCAAACAGCGGCAGGATCCGCACCGGATGGTCTTCGAGCGTCGAAGCCATGATCCAGAGCAGCAGGAAGGCTCCGGCGAACAGGAGAACGGTCGCAACGATTGCGATCAATGGCTCGTTCGTAATGTCGAACTGCGCAGAGATGGCCGTGCTGGCCGCATAGGTCATGAGGTTGACGACCTCAAAACTGCCCATGGGGGCGTGAAAGATCACGTCCTGAATACCGCCGAAGATTATGAGGATGATCATGGGGCGGACTGAAAGCCCGACACGGCCCCAGCCGACAGCGCCCCACAGCGCGGCATGCGGCCAGGCAAACGACAATCCGAAGATGTCGTTCCGGGTCAGGCCGAACAGGCCGACAGTGGCGATCAGGAAGGATCCGAATATCAGCCGGGGGGTGGGGCCGGATTTGGCCCAGAGGCTCTGCCTTCGCCGGGTCAGGAAGGAGCCAGGCATCAGCGGCGCGCCCCCTGGGTTGGGCTGGCCACAGCGTCCGGCGCCGGCAAGTCACCCGCTGAGATGGGCCGTTCCACCGTAGGCGGCGGAATAAGCTGGACATAACCGGACGAGCCTTTGCTCATCGCGTATTTCACGCGCCAGTCATTGCCGGATTTGTTCACTTCGCCGACGACCAGGCCGCGGGGATAAGCCCCACCTTCCGAGGATGTGAGGATGCGCTCGCCTTCGATGAAATCGCTCCGCTCGGGCAGGTCGGTCAGCGTCCCGGAACTTGTGGAGCCGCCCTGCATGATCGCGTGCACGCCCGACACTTCGCCGATCACGGGCACCCGGCTGTTGAAGTCCGTCACCAGCAGGATACGGGAGGACCGTTCCCCCAGCTGGATGACACGGCCGACAAGGCCGCCTTCGTTCATCGCGACAGACCCTGATTCCACGCCTTGCGACCGGCCCGCATTGGCGAGCAGTGTCTGCGCGAACGGGCCTTCGCTTTCGGAGGTGACCCGGGCGGTCACGCCGCGCGCTGGCGGCTCACCCATCAGATTGAGAATCTCCTCATACGCTTCCAGCCGGTCCGCCATGGAAATGGCGGCGGCCTTGTAGCGGGAGAGGTCCCGCACTTCGGCTTCGAGTTCGCGGATGCGCTGTTCCTGAGCGGCGCGGCCCGTCAGCCGAGCCCAGAGGCCGATCTGTTCCCCGCCGCCCAGACGGTCACCGACCGAGGCGCGGACTGGGTTGAAAAACTGGCTGATTTGCGGGGCCGACTGCGCAATGATGAGCGCTGCGAACCCAAAAATGAGCACACCAAGGACGAGGCGCTTGGGAGAGCGCCGGACGCCTTTCTGAGCTGACCGGCCCGAACGTGCCATATGGCGGGTCCTCTGGTGTTTCCTTGATTATACCGTCCCTAGACCTCCGGAGAGAGGACGTTTCGCATCTTGGAGAAATTCTCCAGTACATGACCACAACCGTTGACCACGCAGCGCAGCGGATCATCTGCAATCATCACAGGCAATTGCGCCTGTTCGCGGATGACTGCATCGAGATTGCGGAGCAGCGCACCGCCGCCCGTCAGAACGATACCACGATCGACGATGTCGGCGGCCAGTTCCGGCGGCATGGCTTCCAGCGCGATCTTCACGGCGTCGATGATATCGTTGACCGGCTCGGACAGCGCATCGGCGATCATCGCTTCATTGATCTCGGTTTCCTTCGGCACGCCGTCCAGCGTTCCGCGGCCACGTACGGTCAGCGACATGCCTGTGCCGTTTTCCGGCGGCTGGGCCGTACCGATTTCCTTCTTGATCCGTTCGGCAGACATTTCGCCGATCAGGATCTTCTGCTCGCGGCGGAGGTAATTGACGATGGCCTGGTCCATCTTGTCGCCGCCGACGCGGACAGAGCGGGAATAGACGATGCCGCCCAGCGACAGCACAGCCACCTCGGACGTCCCGCCACCGATATCGACCACCATGGAGCCGGCTGGATCGTCGATCGGCAGACCCGCACCGATGGCAGCGGCCATCGGCTCTTCGATCAGGTGCACTTCGCGCGCTCCGGCGGCCAGGGCTGACTGGTGGATGGCGCGGCGCTCAACGCTGGTGGCGGAGCTGGGCACGCAGATGATGATGAGCGGAGACACGAACGCCCGGCGGTTGTGAACCTTCCGGATGAAGTGCTTGATCATTTCCTCGGCGACTTCGAAGTCGGCGATCACGCCATCGCGCATCGGTCGGATGGCTTCCATGTTCACCGGTGTCTTGCCGAGCATGTTCTTGGCTTGCTCGCCGACCGCGTAGACGATCTTGCGGCCGCCTTGCGTCATGTAGGCCACAACGGAGGGCTCATCGAGCTTGACCCCCTGACCTTTCACATAGACCAGCGTATTTGCCGTGCCGAGGTCGATGGCCATGTCCGTAGACAGCATGCCGAGGAGGCTACCAATCATGTCTTACCGCGCTCTTTTCCTGAGCGGCCAGGCGACAAATCCCGGCGCGCGTGTGTAATTCTCTACACAGCCCCATAAACCCATTGCCGTTAACGTGGCTTTAATGCAAGGGACGGCGCGCAGATAAACGGAACGCTCCGTTCTGCTACGCGATTCCCGTTGCTTTTATTGAAGATTCGCGAAGCCCCTACAGATAACGCCCGAACAAATTCGAACGGTGCGTACACCAATGGTAAACAAGAGGTTAGCGAGCCTTAATCTTCCGACTCATTCGGCCGGAATGACCTGCCAGCTATCGGGGTCGAATTCCTGCATGATCGCGGCATATTCGGTCGTCTTGCCGGACCAGTTATTGGTCACTTTCCCGCCTTCGGTCTTGTACCAGCTGGCACAATCGCCTGCCCAGACCGTCTTGCCGAGATCCGCCTGCAGCTTCTCATTATAGGCTTTCATGGCTTCCGGCTTCACGTCCAGCGCCGCCACATTTTCAGCGGCGATCCGGCCAATGGCCTGAAGCACATATTCCAGCTGGCGCTCCACCATCAGGATGATGGAATTATGCCCGAGGTTTGTGTTCGGCCCGTAGAGCAGGAAAAAGTTCGGAAAACCGGGGACGGCCACGCCCTTGTAAGCCTCCGCTCCGTCTTTCCAGACCTCGTTGAGGGATTCCCCTGCCCTGCCATGCACCTGCATTGGGGTCAGGAATTCGGTCGACTGGAACCCCGTTGCGTAGATGATGACATCACAAGCGTGTTCCACGCCATCATCACCGATGACCCCCGTGGGCGTGATTTCCTTCACCCCCTGCCGGATCACTTCGACATTGGGCTGGATCAGCGCGGGATAGTAGTCGTCGGAAATCAGGATGCGTTTGCAGCCCGGTTCAAAGTCCGGCGTCAGCAACGCCCGCATCTTCGGATCCTTCACCTGGTCTTCGAGATGCTTCAGGCACATCTTCTTCATCGACTTCGCCATGCCGTTCTCGCCCTGGTGAAAGGCGGTGAAGCCGAAGTCTGCAAACGCGCGGATGCGCCAGCGATACCAGTTGATCCGCCAGCGCTGCCGGTCGAAGGCACGCTTGTCAGCCTCTGTATATTTACGCTGGCCGCGCGGACGGCACCAGGCTGGTGAGCGCTGGAAGTTGATCAACTTGCCAACCTGCTTCTGGATTTCCGGCACGAACTGGACCGCGCTCGGTCCGTTGCCGATGACGCAGACCGTCTTGCCTGTCAGATCAACCGAATGGTCCCAGCGGGCTGAATGGAAGGACGGGCCTTTGAAACTGTCCTTGCCTTTGAAATCGGGAATAGAGGGAATGTTGAGCTGGCCAAGCCCCGAGATGAGCACATCGGCCGTGTGGGTCGCTCCATCCGACTTTGTCAGCGTCCAGGTACGGCTCGCCTCATCATAGCTGCAGTCGGTGATCTCTGAATTGAAGTGGCAGTGAGGGCGCACGCCGAATTTGTCTGCAAAGTCCTCGAAGTACTGGAGAATCTGCGGTTGCAGCGACCATTTGTAATCCCAGTCAGGATTGAGATCGAAGGAATAGGAATAGAGATGGCTCGGAACATCGCACCCACAGCCCGGATAGGTATTGTCGCGCCAGGTACCGCCAACGCCATCAGACTTCTCGAAAAGGTCGATGTTGGAGTATCCGGCCTCTTTCAGTTTTGCCACCGCAGCCAGCCCGCTCATGCCAGCGCCGAGGACCGCGATACTCAGAGACTTTCCGTCCTTTCCTGATTGCATTCCCTTTTCCTCCACTTGGTCGACTTTTGATCGATAGTGGCATGCGGCGTTTGACCGTCAACACGTCTCGCAAGGGGAAGAGGCCATCAGTTCTGGGGGATGACACGATAGAGCCGGCCGGACGAATTGTTCTCGGGACCGGGCCGAACGGGCTTCAGCCATGTGGGAACCTCCCCGGCGGTCAGACGCGCCAGGAACCCATCGGGCCGAATCTGCTGGAAGGTCGTATTCTCTCCCGCATTCGGACAGAACAGAATGTAATCGATCTGGTTCTTTTCCAGCAGCGCTGGCACCTGATCCGGCGGCAGGCTGAAAGCCTCGAGGCTGGCAGAGATGCCGGCGATGTCACGATGATAGTTCGCATACATCACCGAATGCGGAGTCTCCTCCAGCAGGATGGCACCGATGTTCGCATCCGACAGGATCATGCCGGGCGGCACGGATTCCAAAGCCGCACGCGTTTCATCGGACAGGCAGGATCGCTCCTCTCCAATCGCCGGCGCAGGCGACGGCAGGACCAGCATCACCGGCAAGGCCCAGAGCGTCGGATTCGAGAGGACGAGTGGCAGAAGGTAACCGGCGCGCTGGCCGCCTTCCCTGCGGCCGGCATCGAAGGCGTCTCTCGCCCAGGCAGCACAGGGAATAATCGCAAGGAGGCTGCCAAAGACGTAGAACCGTGTCTGGTACATCATCAGGACCAGAGCGAGTGCCAGCAGAAGGGCAAACATCAGATCCGTGCGGACATCGCGCCGACGCACCAATCCATAGATCGATACCCCGAGTGCGATGAGGCTCGGCCCCATGGCGTAAGCGACAAAGGGCCAGCGACCGCCTGGCTGATCGAACATGGGCCGGGCTTCGATAATGCTGTCGAACCATATCTCGCGCATGTCCGGGGTCAGAACGTCGAGCGGGTTGCCCAGACATTGCGGCCCCTGGAACAGGAACAGCACACCGCACGCCGCGCCGACCGCCACAAGGCCTGCAAAACGGACCACCCGTCCCCGCCCCGACAAGAAGGCAGCACAAAGGGCGAGGCCACCCCCGCCGATGGCCAGGCTGAGAAAGGAAATGATCGACAAGGCATCGCAATAGACTGTGCCCCAGGCCGCTTGTGGTACGGTTGCGAAGAAACAGATGGCAATCGCCCCTGCGAGCGCACTCCCGAACGCCACTGTACCATTGCGGATCTCCGCGCCTCGCCAGGCCCAATCGACCGCATGGAAGGCGCAGAGCACGGCAACGAAAGGATAAAGCTCGATCCCCACGGCCACAGAAAGCGCCAGCATGATGGCGCTGAGCACCATGTTTCGCAAACCTGCCTGACGGTCCAGCGCAGCGCCGACGGCGACAGCGAGAAAACCGAGCTGCAGATTATGGTGGTCGATCGATCCCGCCAGGAAGCGGAAATGCCCCAACAGGATGAACAGGCCGACGATGAAGGTGAAAACCAGCAGCTTTCCGTCACCGATGTTCCGGACAGCCAGCAGCAAGCCACCCAGCAAGATCAGCATACTGATCGGAGGCCAGACCGAGACGGCCCAGGCCAGCGCCATATCCTGTGGCAGGAACAGGTCAAACAGGCCTGTCAGCACAATGATCGGAATGTCTGGTATACGCGACCAGTGCATCAGTGTTCCGCCGTCCGGACCTAGGCGGTACTGATGCAGATCGAACCAGCCCTGCCCTGCGAGCAGGTCACGCACCTGAACCAACCGCATGACATCGTCCCCGTCCGGCCCGGGTTGTCCAAAGCGGCCCCGCAACAGACTCACCACAACGACGCTCAGGAAAATCATTCCAGCCAGGAAGCCTGCCCACAGCTGCTCTGTGCTGAATTTGGAGCCCGAAAATGCCATACCCGCCCTGACCCGCCTGGAATTGGAGCGGTAACCATATGCCGGGCAGGTATAGGAATGCCTAAAGCCCGCAATCCGGCGGCAGGTTCAGACATTTCCGGGCATTGTCCTGTGGAATACCCGGCGCCCCGATTAAGAATACGACGGCGCGAAAACCCCTCGATCCTTAACGCCCCAGAACCCGTCGACGTCCGAGATCAGGCGTGGGTACAACAGATCTGCGGATGAACAGATGGTTAACCGGCACCTGTAAATCGCGTTTCGGCGTGAACTATAACTTATCTGACTTGTGATTATGTGGCCGCATGACCAGTGCGGCGACCCGTTTCACGTTCCTTGACCTGATCCTCTTCGGCTCACCGAAGATCGATGAGAGCGTGCGCGGGCCAATGAACCTGCACATGCTGAGCCGGTTCCAGAAATACAAGATCCCGATCAGTGTCGTGACGCTGATCAATGCGACGATCCTGCTCGCCATGTTTTCGGCAGACTCCGAGTCCGGCTTCTGTCCGATAGCCTTTGCGTGGTGGGTGCCCGTCGCCCTCTATTCCGGGTTCATGTTCTGGAGTGGCTTGCGCCCGCTCGACCTCAGCACAGGACGGGTGCCGTCCGGCCGCTTCGTCAAGCGTGCTGAGATCGGATCATTCATTCTTGGCCTTTGGTGGACGGGCCTGATGCTGACGCCGGTCGCCGAGACTGAAGCCCAGCAGCTGACCATGATCGGCGTGGCCATGGGCATGTGCTGCGGCGTGGTGGGTTTCACCGCTCCAATGGTTGGCGTGGCCGCCCGCTACATGACGGCTGCGACCGTGGTTCAGCTCCTGGCCCTGCTACAGCATCACACCGCGACCGCGATGACGGCAACGCTGTTCGGCCTTGCCCTGTCGATTGCCCTGCTTGTCAGTTCCCGGAACTTCTTCCAGTCCACCCTGGAACTGGTCGAGTCCCGCACGGAAACGGAGCGCGCGCACGACCTTCTGAAACAGTCGCTTGAAACGTCGCGGCACGGATTTGCGATTTTCACCGAAGCGGGCGATCGCCTGGTGGCGAACACCTATCACCAGAACTATTTCCCTGATTTCGTTCCGACGGCGACCGATCTTGGCACAAAGGAAATTTCGGTGAAGGGTAGCGACTGGTTCATCCGGTCCGTCACCCAGTCCGCGAACCGCAACTTCATTGTAACGCACACCAACATCAACCTGCAGAAAGAAACCCAGCGGTCCCTGCTGGCTGCGCAGGAAACGATCAATGACGCCCTGGCCGCCCGGTCGCGCTTCATCTCGCGTGCGTCAACCGACCTTGCCGGCCCGCTGAAATACATCATGACGCTGGCCTCTGCGATGTCGTCTGGGTCGAAGATCGAGTTTTCCCGCGAAGAAATCCGCGGCCACTGCGACAGCATCGACAAGGTCGCCCGCGACCTGCTCGATCTCGTGCGCGACATCGAGGAATATGCCGAAGGCGAAGTCGGTGGTACGTTCTCGAACGAAGCACCGGAAGACCTGCGTGAACTTCTTTCGCCGGAACAGCTCTGGTCTGCCGCAACCTGGGAGAAGTCAACCTTCGACCGGATCAAGGTGTCGATCCCGCAAGATCTCGACGTCGTCATGATCGATGGACCGCGCTTTACTTCGACTGTGGTGAAACTGTTGAAGCGCGCCTCCATGGTTTCGATCGACCCGATCGTGCTGACCTGCACACCAGACGAGGAAGGCCGCATTCATGTTACCATCGTCGACCGCGGCCGCCCGCTGAGCCCGGCTGAAGTCGCCGACTTCTTCGAGCCTTATGGCGACGAAACCCGCCCCGGTGCAGACCAGTACGTGACGCGCGGCCTCGAGCTGGCGCTGATCAAGAAATACCTGAACAGCCAGGGCGCCGAAATCACCGTGCGGCCGCTGAACAAGATCGGTAATGCCATCACGATCACGCTGCCGACTTCGGCCATCGTCGGAAACACTTCCGGCCGGCGCGCTGCAACATCGCTCAAGGCCGAATCAGCGCCTCTTCGCCGGACGGTGAATGGCTGATTTCTGCGCGACGCGCAGCAGTTTTCCTACACAGTCCGCCTAAGCGGCAGCATTCGCCTTGCATCAGCGGCGCAATGGGCTAGTCCTGTCTGCCAATGCTGTTGTGAGTAGTTCAGATGAAGCCGGGCGGAAAGCGGATCGCCATTCTCGGCGCAGGTCCAGCTGGCCTGACGATCGCTCGACTCCTGATGGAGCAGAGCGACCATTCCGTCACCCTGTTCGAGAAATCCCACCGGGTTGGCGGCAAGTCCCTGAGCGTGCGCCAGGGCGAGGATCTGATCGAGT
Organism: Hyphomonas sp. GM-8P; assembly: GCF_003263315.1. Taxonomy (NCBI): domain Bacteria; kingdom Pseudomonadati; phylum Pseudomonadota; class Alphaproteobacteria; order Hyphomonadales; family Hyphomonadaceae; genus Hyphomonas; species Hyphomonas sp. GM-8P. The sequence continues at coordinate 5,473 of NZ_AWFE01000061.1, read as the reverse complement.
TCGGCACGTGTTACACCATCATGTCTCACCGCCGCGTGATGGACTGGATGCGCGAACAGGGCATCACCATCCAACAGATCGTCCCACACAAGATCGATGGCATACCGGCGCGGGATTTCTTCAATTCCGGCCCCGGCGCTCCGCTCGCCGTGCAGGGCATCACCTATGTCATGGCCCGCCGGAAACTCCTGAAAGCATTGCAATCCGATTCGCCACCACAGCGCGCGCTCGAGGAAGCTGCGACCCCCACCGTCGACTGGCTGCGTGCGCGTAATCTGGGCAAGATCGAGAAGATGATGATGCGCACGGTCACCGGCATGGGATACGGCGACCTGAAGACCGTGCCGATTATCCACGCCATGCGCTGGGTGGACATGGACCTGATCCTCTCCGGAACGCTGAACAAGATCTACATGCCCGTGGAAGGCTGGAGCGAATTCTGGGAACGCCTGGCCAAGCCCATGGATATTCGTCTGGAAAGCCATGTCCGGCATATCGACCGGTCAGGCGACCAGCACCTCGTCGTTCTGGATGATGGAACGGAAGAGAAATTTGACGCCCTGATCTGCGCCATGCCGGTCGACCGGTTCTCTGCCCTGCTGGAGCCAACCGAATCGGAGCGTGTGGTCGGCGATGCCATTCATTGGGGCGGCTATGCGACCACGCTGATTTCATCCGAAGACTGGTTCCAGGAACAAATCGAATATTACAGCGAGACCTGCCTGCCGGGCGTGGAGCCCGGCTTGCTGATGTCCGCCCGGCGCGAAGGCTATGATGCTGGCCTGGGCGGCCACCTCTACATCGCCAACCAGCTGCCCGGTGACTATACAGGGCCGGAACTGATCGAGATCCTGCGCGAGGAAGTCACTAAGCGCGGCGGCAGTATCAATGCCGTCATCCAGCAGGAAATCTGGGAGTATTTCGCCGAATACGATCCCGACGCGATCAAGAAGGGCCTGATCGCCCGGATGCGCCAGATGCAGGGCGAACGGAAGACCTGGTACACAGGCTCTACCTTCTCCCATGAATCTGTCGCCAATATCTGCATCCACAATGAAGCTCTCGTACCGCAGATGCTGAAGGCACTTGGGTGACCAATTTCCAGAATAAAACGGAGAAAACGCCATGTGCGGCCTGATCGCAGGAATCGGGAAAGTGTCGCTTGCGACGCTGGACAAAGCAGTCGCCACACTCACCCACCGGGGGCCGGAGTCCTCAGCAACCTGGGTGTCGGACAACCAGTCCATGTTCCTGGGGCATACGCGCCTGTCGATCATCGGCCTCGACAATGGCGCACAGCCGATTAGCAACGCAGACGGCAATGTCCACATTGTCGTGAATGGCGAGTTCTACGGATACAAGGACATCCGCAACCGGCTGCTGTCCGAGGGAGTCGCGTTCAAGACGGAATCCGATAGTGAGATCGCGCTTCACCTCTACCTGCGCTATGGCCTGCAAGCGCTGAAGGAACTTCGCGGCGAGTTCTCCATTGTAATCGCCGACGAGCGCCAGAACTGCCTGATCGCCATTCGCGACCGGTTCGGCATCAAGCCCCTGTTCTACACAATTCATCAGGGAGCTGTGTATTTCGCATCCGAGATCAAGGCCCTGCTGGCCCTCGGCGTCCCAGCGCGCTGGGACCTTGAAACCGCCTTCTATGACGGCTTTCTTTTCCGCGACCATGCCCGCACCCTGTTCAAGGACATACGGTCCGTGCCGCAAGGCCAGTATGCCATTGCGACGCCCGGTGACCTCAGACTCTACACCTATTGGGACTGGGACTTTCCGACCGAGGCAGCGCTCTCGATCGACGGGCGCAGCGACGAGGAATGCATCGAGGAATTCCGCGCAATCCTGATGGAATCTATCCAGGACCGCCTTGTCGCGGATGTGCCGGTCGCCTGCTACCTCAGCGGCGGCATCGATTCCTGCGCCGTGCTCGGCTTTGCACAGCAAGGCCTGTCACGGCCGATCGAGTGCTACACGCTCGCTTTCGACGACGAGCTCTACAATGAAGCGCCGATCGCGGAGAAACAGGCGGCGTTCGCGGGGGCGAACTACAATCCGATCATCGTCGGGCGCAAGGATCTCGCCGCCGCCTATTCCGATGCGGTCTGGCACGCAGAAACGCCGTTCGTGAACGCCAATGGTGTCGCGAAATTCCTGCTCAGCCGCGCGGTCAACCAGCGCGGCATAAAGGTTGTCCTCACCGGTGAAGGCGCTGATGAAATGCTGGGCGGCTACCTGCCCTTCAAGCGCGACGCGATCCTGCAGCATGGCAATGGCCGCAGCGAGGCGGAATCCCAGGCCATGATCGATCAGATCTTCGAATCGAACCCTGCCGCCCGCGCGATCTTCATGCGCGAAGGCGCAGACGATCCGGCGATCAAGGAAGTCGCTACCCGCCTCGGTTGGGTCCCCTCCTTCATGGAAACCTATGGCCAGCTCGGCCGCATCTCGTCCGGCCTCTATCGCGATGAGATGATGGGAGGAATTCACCCGTCATCGAATCCGTTCACCTATGTCATGGACCGCCTGCCGGTGAGCCAGGCCCTCGATGGCCGCTCCCGCCTGAATCAGGCGCTGTACCTGAACTCGAAAACCCATATGGCGAATTTCATTCTCACTTTCCTGGGTGACCGGATGGAGATGGCGCACTCCGTGGAAGGGCGCGTCCCTATGCTGGACCACCGCCTCGCCGAATGCGCTGCGCGCCTTCCCATCCACATGAAAGTCCGTGGAACGACGGAAAAACATGTGCTCCGCGAAGCCGCAAGAGATGTCATCATCGAGGATGTCTACACCCGCGAGAAACACCCTTTCCTGGCGCCGCCCGTTACAGACGCGGAAGACCCGATGATGCAAATGTACGAGGACGTCTTCGCCTCCAAAGCTCTGGAAGAACAACCCGTCATCGATCCGGAGCGGGCCCGTAATGCACTGAACATGGTGAAGATGCTGCAGGGCGAGCAGAAGATCGCTTTCGAAGGCCTGATCCACAAAGTCGCCAGTATCACGCTGATGCAGGAACGCTTCGGCATGACTTAAATCATAATGTTCTGAAGTGCGCTCTAATCGAGCTCCTCTCTTCGGAGGGTTTTCTAATTAGGCCTAAGAAAATCCGCTTTTAAAAAATATGAATTCGGCCTTGTTCGCACCGCGAGCACACTTTTTTCTGAGACTCTGTGCGAAAGTTACTCGCAAGCAATACAGCCCAACCGGGTCACAGCATAATCGCATTTATGGCGGACAAACAGGCGAAAAATCTGCCAAATACATACTATAGTACATAACGCTAAGACTCGTTTCCACCTATCCTAACCGTGAAGATATGTAACCACTGGCGCCGTACTCGTCGCGCGCGGTTGGAAGGGAACAACACATGCTTAGCAAAGCAGAATATCATTTGTTTGCGAAACACACTTCATCTCGGGTGTGTGACTTCGGTAATTCTCACACTGACGCAGCAGCCTCTGTCTGTGCCGAATGGCTCAACCGACATGCCGATCAAAGAAAACTCTTAGAGCGGTGGGATAAACTCGAGGCGTTTTTGATGCATGAACACAATCTGTTTGAGCTGGATGAGCACGAGCGCGCCGCCTTCTTTGAAGCAACGCCATTGGAAATTATCGGCAATCGCATTGATGAGCTTCATGCACTGAACAAGAAACTACTCCATCAAGTATCGGAGTCGGAGGCAACCACGACGCATGGACTGATAAGCAAACTGCTTGTTGCATTGGCGCTGGCTCATCCGGATGAAAACAGAGACGTCCATCTGCTCCTTTGTAGCATTCTAAATGACATTGACCCGAATGCGCTGACAAATGAGGACTGGCGACCCAGTTGAAACTCGATTGAAGACTGTCTGATACGACCGTATCCGGAATAACGCCTGCAAACCCGTCGCGACAGCCAAATAATATCAAGCTTCTGGCGCGCACCCATACTATGTAAACAAAGCCTTGCCGGCGGGGACCAAGTTTCACCCCTCGCCCAAGGCCAGCAGAAACCAAGATCGGTTACCCATTACTCTGAAGTCCGGGATCAGCCCGGCAAGGAAGAGCTGGGGTTCCTCGTGTCTATCGCGCATCTGCCGCTATCCGCGATCATTTCCGTTACCGCCGCCGGGCTGGCAGTCGCCGTATGGCGCTACCGCAGCACAATCCTGCGCATCCGGCTCGCCCCGACGCTCTTCTCCGGTGCACGCCAGGACTGGACGTTCAGCCACATCGCCGAGATTTTCCCAACCGTGGAAATTCCGGCCGCCACGCACCGCACGCCCTTCCCCGAAGCGGCATACCAAGACCTGCCGGTAACATTCGAGTTTGAGGGACAGGCCTGGGACACGGACGCCTTCCTGGAAAACACCGATACCGCCGCTATGCTTGTCCTGAAGGATGGCGAGATCGTCCACGAGACCTATGCCGGCGCTGGTGGACGCACGCAGGACTGGCTGTCCTGGTCCGTCGCCAAGAGCTTCGTGTCCGCCCTCGTCGGCATTGCCATCGAAGAAGGTCACATCCACTCGATCTACGATCCGGTGACCGACCATGTGCCGGCCCTTAAAGGCTCAGCCTATGACGGCGTCACCATCAAGCAGGTCCTGCAGATGTGCTCCGGCGCGTCGTGGAATGAGGACTACAGCGACTGGAAATCGGATATCAACCGCTTTGCCCGCACCTTCGCGCTGGGTGGCTCACTGACCGATTTCGCCCGCTCGCTAGCCCCCGCGCGCAAGCCCGGCATGTACCGGCTCTACAATTCCATCGACACGCAGGTGCTCGGCATGCTGGTCGCCGCCTCCACCGGCAAATCGCTCGCCGCCTACATGCAGGAAAAACTGTGGGAGCCACTCGGCGCCGAAAGCCCGGCACGCTGGATCGTAGATAAAGACGGTGTGGAAATGGCCTTCGGCGGCCTTACCGCCACAGCGCGCGACTATGCCAAGCTGGGTGAACTCTACCGCAACCGTGGCAACTGGCACGGCAAACAGATCGTACCGGAAGCCTGGGTCGACAAATCTCTGGCCCCGGACATGCCGCACCTGATGCCGGGTGGCTTCGCCCTGCCGGATGCGCCGTCAGGCTACGGCCAGTCGCTCGGCTATGGTTTCCAGTGGTGGGTGCTTAGCACCGCACCGCTCGAGTTCTGTGCCATGGGTGTCTACAATGAATTCATCTATGTCGATCCCGCGCGGGCGATCACCATTGTGAAGCTTTCCTCCAACCGAGACTATGGCGTGAAGCCGGATGAGAGACACGCCAAGGAACTGAAGACGATCGAGTTCCTGCGGGCGGTTGCGCGCGACGTGGCGGATGCAGTTCCGGAAGTTGAGAAGCGGACCGGGACGGCGGGGTAGCGCTTGCTGGCGCAGCGCGCATTCAAACCCAGTCAGCAAAGCTGATTTTCGGTCCTGTGGATCGAAAAAATGGGTTTGATTGGTGGGCGGTAACGGGCTCGAACCGCTGAC